>JAPPKQ010000210.1 GCA_028819945.1 bacterium
GACGAGGCGTTGGCGGTGGCGCACCGCATCTACGTCTTCCGCGACGGGTACCTCGCCGGGGAGTTCGCCGCGGCCGCGGCCACGAAGTCCGCCCTCCTCGCCAGTGCGTTCGGCACAGCCGCGGACTCGCCGGCGCTCACTCGGTGAACTCGATGCCGCGATCCACATCGGCGGGGAATACCGGAAGGGCCGTACCACTGCGAGACGCCGCGCTGCGCAGCCTCAGCCGCTACGGGATCGTCGTGGCCTATGGCCTGCTGATCGTGGCCGTCGCCGCCCAGAGCGACCGATTCCTCACCAAGCAGAACTGGCTCAACCTGCTCGACCAGGCGGCGCCACTCGGACTCATCGCCGTGGGCGTGACGTTGTGCATCATCGCCGGGATCTTCGATCTCTCGACCGGGGCGATCTTCGCCGTGGCCGCCGTCACCGCGGCCAAGGTCGCCGCCGTCGACCCGTGGCTCGGTATCGCCGTCGGCGTCGGCGTCGGCACACTTGCGGGCCTCCTGAACGCCGCCGTGATGCTCACCACCGGCATCAACTCGTTCATCGGCACTCTCTCGACCAGCATCGTCTTCCGAGGCATCGCGCTGCTGACCACGAGCGGGCTCATCGTCTCGGTGGCCGACGCCGACTACAAGATCCTCGGAACCAGAACGTTTGCCGACGCCAAGCTGTCGGCTTGGATCTTCGCGGCCGTCGCGGTCATCGGCGGGCTGGCGCTGGCGCGCACGACCCTCGGGCGCTCGCTGTACGCGATCGGCGGGAACGCACAAGCGGCGCGTCTCGTGGGGATACGCGTCGGGGCGGTACGGACGATCGCGTATGCATTCTCGGGCACATGCGCTGGCCTGGCGGGCGTGCTCACCTCGAGCCGCACCGGCTCCGCGCAGGCCGACATCGGTCTCGGGCTCGAGCTGGCGGCCATCACTGCCGTGGTCGTCGGAGGGACCAGCATCTTCGGCGGCGAGGGAGCCGTCTGGCGAACCGTGGTGGGTGTGATGCTCCTGCAGACCATCGGCAACGCCTTCAACCTGCTCGGCGTGGACCCGACCTACAAGCAGGTGGTGCAAGGGATCCTCGTGCTCCTCGCCGTTTCGATCGACCACTTCGGGCAAAGGCGCAGCTTCCGCGCTCGCGGGAGGAAAGGCCGATGACTGAGGACGTTCTCCGGGAGCGGTGGGACAGGGTCCGCCACCGCGCCGACGGTGCCGGCGCAGACGCCATCCTGCTCGCCGGGGGCCCGGACCTCGCCTACCTGACGGGCTACGAGGCGATGCCGCTGGAGCGAATCACGGCATTCGTCGGGCTGGTCGGCGAGGCAGAGAAACCGCCGTGGCTGATCGTGCCCACCTTTGAGATCCCCCGGGTACAGCTGAGGCCGGGGCTCTATGAGATCCTCGGGTGGGACGACACGACCGACCCCGTCGAGGTGATCGCACGCTGCCTGCCCGCGACGGGAACGGTGCTCGTGTCCGACGACCTGTGGGCGATGCACGTGATCAACCTCGGGGTGCGGGCACCTCGGTTGTCACTTGAGCCCCTCGGCGCCACTCTCGGTGGCCTGCGGTCGATCAAGGCGCCGGCCGAGGTGGCGGCCATCGCCGCAGCAGGCGCCCTGGCCGATCAGGTGGCACGGCAACTTCAGGGTGGCGCCATCCCACTCGTCGGGCGCAGTGAGGCCGCCGTGGCGGCCGACATCGCCGGTCGACTGCTGGCGGTCGGCCACGACAGCGTCGAGTTCGTGATCGTCGCATCGGGGCCCAACTCCGCCAGCCCCCACCACCACCCCGATGAGCGCGTGATCGAACCGGGCGAGATGGTGCTGTGCGACTTCGGGGGGAAGCTCGACGGCTACTGCAGTGACACAACGCGCTGCGTCTGGACCGGCCGGCCGCCCGAGGAGGTGCGCGCCGCGTACGACGCCTTGCACACAGCACAGGAGAGTGCTGTGCGAGCCGTTCAGCCCGGCAACCGGCTCTGCGACGTTGACTGGGCGGCGCGAACTGCCCTCCGGAAGGCGGGCTACGGCGAGTACTTCATTCACCGCACCGGGCACGGAATCGGCACCGAGGTCCACGAGCATCCCTACATCACCGAGCACAACGCCGCCCCGATCGAGATCGGCCACGCCTTCAGCGTTGAGCCCGGCGTCTACCTCCCGGGCCGATGGGGGATGCGCATCGAGGACATCGTCGTCGTGCAACCCGATGGTGGCCACAGATGCAACAACACGAGCCGCGAACTGGCCGAAGTCTGAGCACGCCCGGCGACGGGCTCAAGTCGCCGAGGGCCCTTGCTGACACGTCGGGTGCAGCACGCGATCCGCGCGCCGGCGATCCGCTCCTCGACATCGGCGAGCACGCGGTGGAACTAGTCGAGACGTGGTTGCGCAAGGCCCAACAGGCCGTCTCTCGCTCCGAACGGGCATCGGCGGACCGTTTGAGCGGCCTTGTCGGCGACAGCGATGGGCTCCACTTCGCCATGCGGTTCGTGGACCGAGTCATGCGGCCAGAGAGTCACCGCGCGGCGGCGCGCCAACTCGCCTGCCTCGTGAAGGATCAGCCCCTTCCTGGATTCCTTTCGGCGGCGGACCGGTTCCTGCTGCGAGTTGGCGGGCGTCTGGCGCCGATGCTGCCCCAAGTGGTCATGCCGCTGGCCGCTAGGCGGATGCGCGGGCTCGTCGGTCATCTCGTCGTCGACGCGGATCCCGGTGTGCTCGCCTCGCACGTCGATGCACGCAGGGGCGACGGATTCGGGCTGAACCTGAATCTGCTGGGCGAGGCCGTACTCGGGGAGGCGGAGGCGGATCGCCGCCATCGTGAGGTGCTGCGACTGCTGGATCAGTCCGACGTCGACTACGTGTCGGTGAAGGTCTCCGCCATCGCCAGCCAACTCAACGACTGGGACTTCGAGGGGAGCCTGCAGCGCGTCGTCGAGCGGCTGCGGCCCCTGTTCGCCAAGGCGGCACTGACCCGGCCGGCGACGTTCGTGAACCTCGACATGGAGGAGTACCACGACCTCGAACTCACGATGAACGCCTTCATGGCGGTACTCGACGAGCCCGAGTTTCACAGCCTCGACGCCGGCATCGTGCTGCAGGCCTACCTGCCCGACTCATTCGGGGCGTTACAGGCTCTTGCGACGTGGGCCGCCGGCCGCTGCAACCGCGAGGTGTGGGGCAATCCCGGCGGCATCGTGAAGATCCGCCTCGTGAAGGGAGCGAACCTGGCCATGGAACGCGTCGACGCGGCGCTCCACGGCTGGGAGCAGGCCCCCTACGCCACCAAGGTCGAGACCGACGCCAACTACAAGCGGTGCCTGGACTGGCTTCTGACGCCCGAGCGGACCGAGGCGATCCGCGTCGGCATCGGGAGCCACAACCTCTTCGACGTGGCGTTCGCACTCCTCTTGGCCGCCGAGCGAGGAGTCTTGGACAAAATCGAGTGCGAGATGCTCGAGGGAATGGCACCAGCGCACGCCCGCATGGTCCAGAACGACGCCGACGGGCTCCTGCTCTACACGCCCGCCGTGGCGGCCGCCGACTTCGACGTCGCCATCAGCTACCTGTTCCGCCGGTTGGAGGAGAACGCCACCGACGAGAACTTCATCCACCGACTGTTCGGGATGGCGCCGGGAAGCCCATCGATGCAACTGGAGGCCGCCCGGTTCCGGGCCTCACTGCGGCAGCGCTGGTCGGTCGGCGCGGAGCCGCAGCGCACCCAACAACGTGGGACGGAGAACCGCGGCAGCGACGGCCCATTCGCCAACGAGCCCGACACCGACCCGGCGCTGGCCGCCAACCGAGCATGGGCACGGCACGTGACCCAATCGCGGCCGCCCGCTCCCCGGGCTCCGCTGACCGACGACACCGCCGCGATCGACACGATGCTGGCCGCCCCGGCCGCCGGTGCAGACGCATGGCGTATCCGGCCGGCAGGCGAGCGACGCGCGGTGCTCCGCTCCGTCGCCGACGAACTCGCCCGCCGCCGGGGCGATCTCATCGCCGCAATGGTGCACGAGGCCGGGAAGACCTTCGGCGAGGCCGACCCGGAAGTGTCGGAGGCCATCGACTTCGCGCGCTACTACGGCGACCGGGCTCTCGAACTCGAAGGCGTCCCCGGTGCCCGGTTCGACCCGCTCGGCGTGGTTGTCGTCGTGCCCCCTTGGAACTTTCCTGTCGCCATTCCAACCGGCGGCGTGACCGCCGCTCTCGCAGCAGGGAACGCGGTCGTCCTCAAACCCGCGCCGGAGACGCCGCGCTGCGCCGAGATCGTGGCCGAGTGCTGTTGGGCCGCCGGCATCGGCGAGGACGTCCTGCGGCACGTACGCGTGCCCGACAATGACACCGGCCGCCATCTGGTCACCCACCCCGCGGTCGGAGGCGTCGTTCTGACCGGCGCCTTCGCAACCGCCGAACTGTTCCGATCCTGGCGGCCCGACCTGCGGCTGTTCGCCGAGACATCGGGCAAGAACGCCCTGGTGATCACGCCGAACGCCGACATCGACCTGGCGGTTGCCGACCTGGTCGCCTCTGCTTTCGGTCACAGCGGCCAGAAGTGCTCGGCAGCCAGTCTCGCCATCTGCGTGGGCGACGTGTACGACTCCCCCCGCTTGCGGCGCCAACTCACCGACGCGGTCCGAAGTCTGAAGGTGGGACCCGCGACGAGCCTCGCCACCACCATGGGCCCCACGATCACCGAGCCGGCTGGCAAGCTGCTGCGCGGGCTCACCCGACTCGACGACGGAGAGCAGTGGCTATTGGAGCCCGAGCGGGTGGCGCCCGCCACCTGGACGCCGGGCATTCGGGCGGGGGTCGGGGCGGGATCGTGGTTCCACCGCACGGAGTGCTTCGGGCCGGTACTGGGACTGATGCGAGCCGACTCCCTGGCGGCGGCCGTCGAGTTGCAGAACGCCACGCCGTACGGGCTCACCGGCGGCATCCACTCGCTGGACGACGCCGAGGTGGCGTATTGGCTGGACCGCGTCGAGGTCGGCAACGCCTACGTGAACCGGCCGATCACCGGAGCGATCGTGCAACGCCAGCCATTCGGCGGCTGGAAGCGTTCATCGGTCGGACCCGGCGCGAAGGCCGGCGGACCGAACTATGTGGCGCAGTTCGGCACCTGGCATCCCACCGACACCGAACTCGACGACGAGGCATGGCTGGCCCGTGCGACCCAGAGCGACCGGGCCGCCTGGAACTCCGAGTTCTCGCAGGCCCACGATCCCACCGGCCTGTACTGCGAGTCCAACACCCTCCAGTATCGGCCGCTGCGCCGAGTGGCGGTGCGCGTCGAAGGTGACCGGCGAGGCGCCGAAGCCCAGAGAGCACTCGCTGCTGCGAGCCTCTGCGGCGTCGAGGTAGTCCTCTCGGACGCCACCACCGAGAGCACGGAGGACTTCGCGGCGAGGCTCGGAGAACTCGACGTGGACCGCGTCAGAGTGCTCGGTCCGATGAGGTTCAGTTCGCGGGCTGCCGCCCGCACCGCCGAGATTCATTTGGCGAACGACCCCGTCACCAGCTCGGGCCGAATCGAACTCCTCCACTACCTGCGGGAGCAAACCGTCAGCCGCACCACGCACCGCTACGGCAACCTCCTGTGAGGCGCACGGCCACGCCGCCGAACACAGATCTCCGGTCAGCCGCGCTTGGGGCCCCTGGCGATCAACACCCGAGAGTCGCTCAGCGCCGCGATCACGTGGCGGCCGACACGCTCCGTGTCGAGAGTGTCGCCTCCCTCGAGACGCACCTCAGCCCCGTCGGCCACCACGCGGACGTCGCCCTCGAGGGGATGGACGAGGACGTCCTCCAGTGGCGGATTGTCGATCTCGTGGGTCGCTCCCACGGGGAGATGCACGAGCTCTATCCCAAGTTCCAGCTCCGGATGAGACAGCACCAATGCGCCGCCCGCCGGGATCTCAGCGATCGTGCCGCCGCGCACGTGATGGCCGCCGATACGCGGCAACAACTCCGTGACCGTCAGATCGAGCGCTCGCACGATCCGCAGCAGTACCGGCAGCGAGACCTGG
>JAPPKQ010000081.1 GCA_028819945.1 bacterium
GCAGGCGCCCGACATCCTGCGGCCCTACCTGCCGCTCTGCGAGCACATGGGCGGGATGCTGGCCGAGATCGTCGGCGGGCTGCCCGACGAGGTGGAGCTGGAATTCTGGGGTCACATCGGCGATCACGACCCGTCAATCGCTCGCCTGGCAGTGCTGAAGGGCCTGCTGGCCACAGCGACCCGGACCAACGTCACCTACGTGAACGCTCCTTCGATGGCAACCGAGGCGGGCCTGCGGGCTGTCACGCACAGCCACGCGGCACCGCGTGACTTCCTCAACGAGGTGGTCGTGCGGGGCGGGGGGACCGAGTTGGTCGGCACGCTGCTGGGGGTGCGCGGCGATCCCTACGTCGTCAAGGTGAACGGCGTGGCGATCAACGTGCGGCCGTCCCGGCACATGGTCATGATCACCAACGAGGACCGCCCCGGCATCGTCGGCGCGGTCGGGACGATCCTCGGCGAGGCCGGCGTGAACATCGCCGACATGGTCCTGGACCGCACGGGCGGCGCCACCTCCACCTCGCTGATCATGTTCTCGACGGACCGTCACGTCCCCGAGGCCGCCGCACAGCGACTGCGGGAGTCGCCCGGGGTTCTCACGGTGACGGTGATTCGCCTCGGCACGATCGCCGAATCAGGGCCCTCCCCGCGCTGACCGGCGCCCGGGACGCCCACGCGGCACGACCACCCGGCAAGTCGGTGGGTGATACGAGTGGGTGGTGCCGTCGTCTGGCACCGACCGGATCTCAGGCGGTCGACGACTCCTCGGAGGCGTCACCGGCGGGCACATCGCCCTCCAGCGGGGGCCACGGCTCGATTGCACCCGGATCCTGCTCGGCGTCGTCGCCCTCGCGCTTGTTCTTGAGCCAGCGGACGGCGGCGGCCACGGCGGCGACGATCAGCGCCCACTTGATGAGCCGCTTCAGGAATCGCAACATCGCCGCGGAGTATAGCCAGCACAAACGTCCGTCCCGGCCGGCGCCCGGATCCGGCGCGAACGTTGACGAATCGCCCGCCTCCTGTCATGCTGTAGGTCGATGCGCAGTTTCACTCATCTGCTGCTTCTTCGCTAGGGCGAGCGCCCGCATACCGGCGCTCGTCGACCAACCTCCTGCCCCGGGGCAGGAGGTTTTTCTTTACCCCGACAGAGACAGGAGAAGGCCATGTCGGTAGACAATCCGGACCGGGTCATCATCTTCGACACGACGCTGCGCGACGGCGAGCAGTCGCCCGGCATCTCCCTGGATCAGAGCGAGAAGCTCGAGATCGCCGAGCAGCTCGCCCGACTCGGCGTGGACATCATCGAGGCAGGCTTCCCGATCGCCAGCCAGGGCGACTTCGAGGCGGTGCAGGTGATTGCCAAGGCGGTGCGCGGCCCGGTCATCTGCGGCCTCTCCCGGACCGCCCACAAGGACATCGACCGCTGCTGGGAGGCCATCGAGGCGGCCGAGCGGCGCCGCATCCACGTGTTCATCGCCACCAGCGAGACCCACATGCGCCACAAGCTCCGCATGACCCCCGAGCAGGTGAAGGCCGAGGCGGCCTCGGCAGTGGCGCGGGCCAGGAGCTACACCGACGACGTGGAGTTCTCCCCCGAGGACGCCTCGCGCAGCGACTTCGACTTCATGTGCGAAGTGCTCCAGGTGGCCGCCGACAACGGCGCCACCACGCTGAACGTCCCCGACACCGTGGGCTACGGCGTCCCTGAGGAGTACGCCGAGAAGCTGCGGCGCATCCGCCGGCAGGTGAGCGGTGACTACCGGCTGTCCACGCACTGCCACAACGATCTCGGCCTGGCGGTGGCCAACTCGCTGTCAGGGGTGCTGGCAGGCGCCCGGCAGGTGGAGTGCGCCATCAACGGCATCGGCGAGCGGGCCGGCAACGCCGCCCTGGAGGAGATCGTCATGGCGGTCAAGACCCGCGACGACTTCTTCGGCGGCCTGGAGGTGGGGATCCGCACCGAGGAACTCCACAAGACCAGCCGCCTCGTGAGCCGGCTCACCGGCTACCCGGTCCAGTACAACAAGGCGGTGGTGGGGCGCAACGCCTTCGCCCACGAGGCCGGCATCCACCAGCACGGCGTGCTCAGCGAGCGCACCACCTACGAGATCATGGATCCGCAGGCGGTGGGCCAGGAGGGCAGCCAGATCGTGCTGGGCAAGCACTCGGGCCGCCACGCCTTCTCCGACCGTCTCCGGAGCCTCGGCCTGGACATCAAGGGCGACGCCCTCAACGCGGCGTTCACACGATTCAAGGAACTGGCGGACCGCAAGATCGAGTTGACCGACGCCGACCTCGAGGCGATCGTGGCCGATGAGGTCGGCAGCGCGGTGCAGCACGCCTTCGAACTGCAGGTGCTGGAGTGCCACGGCGGCAGCGTCGGCACCGGCACGCCCAGCGCCACCGTCATCGTGTCTGTGCACGGCGAGTCGCGCACCGCCCGCGAGGAGGGCAACGGCATGGTCGACGCCGCCTGCAAGGCGGTCAAGGCCGCCACCGGCGTCGAGGGGCGCCTGACCGACTACAGCGTCACGTCGGTCACCGGCGGCGTGGACGCCCTCGCGGATGTGGCGCTGCGCTTCGAGTCCACCGACGGTGTGACCGTGTCGGGCCGCGGGCTGTCGAGCGACGTTGTCGAGGCTTCGGTGCGGGCCTTCGTGAGCGCCCTCAACAAGGTGGCGCGGGTTCGGGAGTCCGGCGAGAACCCCGACGCCGTGGACCGCCCCGGCCGCCTCTTCACGGTCTAGCGGCGCCCCGGCCCCCAGGGAGTTGCTGAGCAATGCCTCCGACGCCCCGACCCGACGTCATTCCGGCGAAGGCCGGAATCCAGGACCCGGCCACCCGACCGGCGCCGTCGCTCGGTTACTCAGCGCACTCCTGGACGGTCCGTGCCAGGGAGTGGATCACGAGTACTCGTCGCGCAGGCGGCGCTTGAGGATCTTCCCCTGGGTGTCCTTGGGCAGCGCATCGGTGACGCGCACCACCTTGGGAACCTTGTAACTCGCCAACGTGGCCCGGCAGTGCTCGATGATCTCGTCGGGTTCGACCGTCCGTCCCGCCTTGGGAACGACGAACGCGCTGACGGCCTCGGACCAGTAGTCGTCGGGCAGACCCACCACGGCCACCTCCATGAGTGCATCGTGGCCGTAGAGCGCGCGTTCCACCTCCACCGACGACACGTTCATCCCACCCGTCTTGATCATGTCCTTCTTGCGATCCACGAAGAAGAGGTTCCCGTCACCGTCGATGCGGACGATGTCCTCGGTGTGCAACCAGCCGTCCCGGAACACCTCCTCGGTGCGCTCCTCGTCGTCGAGATAGCCGAGCATCACCGAGGGCGAGCGGCAGATCAGCTCGCCCACCTCGGCGTCCGCGCCGTCGTCGTCGACGACGCGGATCTCCAACTGCGGGACCGGCTTGCCGATCCAGGAGGCGTCGCCGCCGGGGATGTCCGCCAGAGACGAGAACCAGCCGACTGTTCCCAGCTGGCTCAACTCCGACTGGCCCCAGTAGGTCCCCCAGGTGATCCCCGGCGAGGCCTCCTGCCAGGCGGTGATCATGTGTGACGGGACAGTCCCGCCGTAGGTGATGCAGCGCTGCAGTGCCGTGAGGTCGGCGCCACGGAACTCGGGATCGGTCGTCATGGCGAGGAAGAACGTGGGAGTCTGCGCCATGTAGGTGACCTTCTCCGCGGCGATGATCCGTATCGCCGCGGCCGGGTCGATCGTGTGGGCCAGGACGATCGTGGCGCCGCAGTTGACGATGTTCGTCATGCTGCCCAGCCCGGCGATCGTGAAGAAGGGCATCACGAACAGCCACACGACCCGTGGCCCCAGATCCAGCGCCAGCGTCCAGGCCGGCGTCGTCGAGATGAGATAGTTGCGGTGCGAGATCAGGACGCCCTTCGGGAACGCCGTCGTGCCGCTGGTGTAGACGAGCATCGCCACGTCGTCCTCAGTGACGTCGGCGTCGGGTTCGGTGTCGTCGCCCGCCGCCTCCAGTGAGCCGAACGGCAGCCAGCCGTCCCGCGGCTCGGACTCACCGGCGCTGCTGTGCACGAAGTGCTCGACGCTCGCCAGCGAGCCGGCATTCCTGGCTGCCTCGATCCTGCCGCAGAAGACGTCCTCGGCCATGAGGATGCGGGGCCGGGCGTGGTTCGCCTGGTAGCCGATCTCGGCCTCGGTGAACGTGAAGTTGAGACCGGTCAGCGCCGCGCCCAGCTTCAGGGTGGCGAACCAGATGGTCATGTAGTCGACGCTGTTGCGGGACATCACCGCCACGACGTCACCCCTGCCGACGTCCAGGCCCGCCAGTGCATTGGCCACGCGGTTCACCCGCGCGTTCAGCTGCTCGTAGCTGATGACCGACCGTGAGCCGTCGGGTCCGTAGTAGACGATGGCTTCCTTCTCGGGGGTGTGCTGCGCGTGACGCCGCAACTGATCACCGATCGTCGCCCGTCCCAGCAATGCTCTGCGAGCAGCGGTGATGTCGGTCATTGCTCCATCCTTCACTCGTCTCGATCCTGCGGCGTCTCGTCGAGCCCGGAGGCGACCGGGGGCGCGCCGCGCGTCAGCCGCCGCGCCGCCGCCACGATGTCCTCGAGCTTCGAACCGGGTGGGTAGACCTCGACTCCCCGCGCCTCCAGACGCCGCCGTACCCACGGCGGCACGACGCCGCCGGCGAAGACCGCGACGCCGGGTGCGGCGGCGGCCAGATCGTCCAGGATGCGCTCGACGACTTCGACCCGCCCGCCCACGTTGAGGCCGACCAGGTCGGCGTCCTCGTCGACCGCTGCGGACACGATGTCCTCACCGCGGGCCATGCCGAGCATGATCACCTCGAATCCCGCGTCGCGCAGAGCTCGGGAGACCAGCAGGGTTCCCCGCCAGTGCCCGTCGAGACCGGTCTTGGCGATGATGACTCGGCTCACGGCCGGATCGGCGGTTCCCAGTCGCCCCAGACGTCGCGGAACACATCGCCGATCTCGCCCAGAGTGACGTCGGCGTCGACGGCCTGCATCATCGGGACCATGATGTTCTCGCTCGACCGGCAGACCCTCTCGAGTTCGTGCAGGGCGCGCCGGGCGGCAGCACCGTCTCGGGAGGATCGCACGTCGGCGAGGCGCGCCATCGCCTGATCCCAGGCGTCGGTGGTTCCCTGGAATCCGTCGATCTCGAACGGCGTCTCGTCGATCTCGTGGCAGTTGACGCCGACTATCACCCGGGTGTCGTTCTCGACCTCGTCCCACTGCTCGGACTGCCGCCGCGCGGCACGCCGGTGCAACCAGCCGGAGTCCAGCGCCTCGATGAATCCTCCCTGCTGCTCGATCTCGTCGATGGACTCCCAGGCACGGGCCTCCAGTTCCGAGGTGAGCGCCTCCAGGTAGTACGAGCCGCCGAGCGGGTCCGCCACGGCATCGATGCCCGTCTCGTGTTGAAGAATCTGCTGGATCCGCACCGACATCTGGTGGGCGTGCTCGGAGGGGATCGAGAGGGCTTCGTCGTAGCAGGCGACTCCCAGGGACTGCACTCCCCCGAGCACCGAGGCCAATGCCATGATCGTCCCGCGGGCGATGTTGTTGAAGGGCTGCTGGTAGGTGAGCGCCGACCCCGCGGTGACGACGTGGATCCGGAGTTGCCGGGCTCTCTCGTCGCGGATTCCGTAACGCCGCTCGAGCAGCTCGGCCCACATCTTGCGTGCCGCACGCAGCTTGGCGATGTCCTCGAAGAAGTCCATGCCGACGCGGAAGTTGACCCCGCCCACCTTGTGGGACAGTTCCTGCGGCTCGTGGCGCCCGCGTTCGGCCAGGGCGTCGAGGTACTCGACCGCGGTTGCGAACACCGTTGCCAGTTCGTCCGGCGCCGACAGGCCGCTGTCGGCACCGTTGTACCCGGCGATCGACACGGGCACCCAGCGAGGCAGGTGATCCAGGCAGAACTCCGTGATGTCACCGTTGAGCCGGAGGCCCGCATGCGGGGGGATCTGCTGTTTCGTGATGCAGCCCACGTAGGTCAGGAAGAAGTCGCTTTGC
>JAPPKQ010000129.1 GCA_028819945.1 bacterium
CGATGGGTGGGACCGCGAGCGTGACCTGGCGTTTCGATCCGGCGGCCGAGCCCGCCTCGCTCGGGGCCTCGTCGGCCATGCCGTCCTGTGGAGCCGACTCCTCGGGCGAATCCTGCTCTTCGCGGTCGCTGTCCACTTGGTCGTTCACGGCCACCCTCCCGGCTCCCCCCGAACAGGTCCCAACGGAGCGTAGTCGGGCACGGCGCGACGACGCAGGGGCTCGTCCAGTGCCACCCGCCGGCTTGCCGCCCTCGAGCCGGGCGCCGGGGTCGGGTGACCGCGGCGGGATCTCGCGAGTCGGACCGGGGTGGCTGGATCAGTCGATCCCGGAGCGGAGATGGTGACAGTCGCCGGCCGCTATGGCGACCGGTCCGTCCCGGGTCGCCACGAGGAGCTTGCCGTCGGCCGTGAGGTCCTCAGCTCGGCCCGCGACGGGGCCCCCGGGTGTCAGCACGCGTACGTGACGCCCGAGCGTGGCGCTGTTGCGGCGGAGTTCGTCCAGCAGGTCGCGCTCCCCGGCGGGCTCGCGCAGGCGCCGGTACCAGGCGCCGAGACGCAGCAACACCGACACCAGCAACTCGTTGCGGTGCGGTGCGTGGTCCGTGATCGCCTCCAGGGCCACGGGCGGCAGCGGCGCGAAGCCGCTCTCGGGCTCGGCAGCCCCGTCCGCCGCCACGGCCGGAGCCAGCGCCGCGTGCGACCGCAGATTGACGCCGAAGCCCGCCACCACGGCCACGTCGCCGTCGGGTCCGGCCTGGAGTTCCGCCAGCACGCCCGCCAGCTTCGCCTCGCGCGGAGCGGTGGCGATCACGTCGTTGGGCCACTTCAGGTGTACGTCCGCGGCGGCCGCAGCGCAGGCCTCGCGCACCGCCAGCGCCGTCGCGGGAGACAGCAGCGCCGTGGAACCGCCCGCCCGTCGCGGCCGCAGCAGCACCGATGCCAGCAGCGCCGAGCCGGCAGGCGCCATCCACGACCTGCCGCGGCGACCCCGCCCGGCCGTCTGGTGGTCGGCCACGAGCACGAGCCCTTCGGGTGCGCCGGCGCGGGCCTCGGCCAGAAGATCGGCGTTGGTCGAGCCGGTGTCGCCCACGAACCGGACGGGGCCGAAGACGGTTCCCACCAGGAAGTCACGCACCTCGTCGGGTGTCATCGGTCGGCGTTCCCGCCTGCGGCGATCGGCCCCCCGGCGGCGCCGATCGGGTGCTCGGGCGTAATCGGCTTCACGATCTGGCACGATATGGCGTGTTTTCTTCGGTTCTGATCGCCAACCGCGGCGAGATAGCGGTCCGGGTGATCCGGACGTGCCGGGAGATGGGCATCAGGGCGATCGCCGTCTACTCCGAGCCCGACCGCGACGCCCTGCACGTGCGTCTGGCCGACGAGGCGTACGCCCTCGGGGGGCAGTCCAGCGAGGAGAGCTACCTCAACGTGCCCGCAATCCTCGCCGCCATCGAGGCCAGCGGCGCCGAAGCGGTGCATCCCGGCTACGGGTTCTTCAGCGAGAACGCCGACTTCGCCCGGCGCATCGTGGAGATGGGCGTCACCTTCATCGGCCCGCCGCCGGAGGCGATCGAGGTGATGGGCGACAAGATCTCCGCCCGCCGGGCCGCCGAGACCGTGGGGGTGCACAGCGTGCCGGGCACGCCGCTGGTGGAGACCGCCGCGGACGTTTCGGCTTTCGCCGGCGAGCACGGCTACCCGATTGCGGTCAAGGCCGCCTACGGCGGCGGCGGGCGCGGTCTCAAGGTGGTGCAGGCCGCCGACGAGACCGAAGCGGCCCTGGACTCGGCCCGGCGCGAGGCGCTCGCCTATTTCGGGCGTGACGAGTTGTACCTGGAGCGCTACCTGCCCCGGCCGCGCCACGTGGAGGTGCAGGTCCTGGCCGACGCGCACGGCAACTGCGTCTACCTGGGCACTCGTGACTGCTCGGCGCAGCGCCGCCACCAGAAGCTGATCGAGGAGGCGCCGGCCCCCGACATCCCGGCCGACGTGGCCGCCGCCATGGGGGAGACGGCCGTGACCGTGGCGCGGGGCTGCGGCTACGTGAACGCCGGCACGGTGGAGTTCCTGTACCAGGACGGGGAGTTCTGGTACCTGGAGATGAACACGCGCCTGCAGGTGGAGCACCCCGCCACCGAGCTGGTCTGCGGGCTCGACCTGGTGGAACAGCAACTCCGGGTGGCGGCCGGCGATCCGCTGGGCTTCGACCAGAGCGACGTGGAGTTGCGCGGACACGCCATCGAGGTGCGCATCAACGCCGAGGATCCCGCGGGCGGGCACTTCCTGCCCTCGCCGGGTCGCATCTCCAAGCTGGTGGTTCCCGACGGTTTCGGCACCCGCTTCGACACGGGCTACGAGGCCGGCGACGAGATCAGCCCGCTCTACGACAACCTGATCGGCAAGCTCATCTGCTGGGGCGCCGACCGTCCCGCGGCCATCCGCCGCACGCTGCGAGCGCTTGGGGAGATGGAGGTGGAGGGTGTCGCCACCACCATCGCCGCCGACGAGGCCATCCTCTCGCATCCTGACTTCGCGGCGGTGACGCACTCCACCCGCTGGGTGACCGACGAGTTGGACCTCTCGGGCCTGATGCCGATGCAGGTGGCCGAGGAGTTGGCGCTGACAGGCGACAGCGAGAAGGTGCACCACACCATCGACGTGGAGGTCAACTCCAAGCGCTACAAGGTGAAGCTCTGGATGCCGCCGGGAGCCGCGGCAGCAGCACCGGCGGCGGATCAGCGACCCGGCCGCCGGCCGCGGCGGACCTCCGGGAGCGGCTCGGGGACCGGCGGGGGCGGCGGCGAGGTGCGCACCCCCATGCAGGGCACCGTCGTGAAGGTGCTGGTGACCGTGGGCGACACCGTGGCAGCCGGCGACCCGGTCGTGGTGCTGGAGGCCATGAAGATGGAGAACAACCTCCTCGCCGCCTGCAACGGCACCGTCAGCGAGGTGCGGGTGGCAGCCGGGGATCTGGTCGGCGGCGGCGACCTGGTGGTGCTGATCGAGCCGGCGTAGGCCGGCCCGGCGTCACGCGACGAGCGTCAACAGCGGGTAGACGCCGCGGATCGTGTTCGAAGTGATGGTCTGACCCGTCGCTACGCGGATAGCGTCATTAGCGGGTAGGCAAGCACCTTCTCATCGGCGGTGACGAGCGTGCACTCCTCGGTCAGTGCCTGGGCGAAGAGGAGCCGGTCGAACGGATCGGCATGGAGACTGGGCAGAGTGCGCAGCTTCATGGCATGAGTAGCGGTCAGGTCCAGCCAGGTCGCGCCGAGCCGTGATCTGAGTGTGTCGCAGCTGTGCTCCATGGCCAGCTTGCCGAGCCGTCGCTTGATCTCGATCTCGGCGACCGAGACCGACGACACCAGCAGGTCGTTCGCCGGGTCTTCCAGCGCGGCGACCGCTTCGGCCGAGAGCCGCTCCGGCGCCTCGTTGGCCCAGAGCAGAACGTGGGTGTCGAGCAGGAGTGTCGCCATCAGAGCGCGGCGTCGAGCGAGTCCAACACCTCACGGGGCGTGTCGTCGAAGTCGTCGGCGATCGTGATCGTGCCTCGAAGCTGTCCGAGACGACGACGCTCCGGTGGTGGGGAAACGAGCTTGAGCCCCTCGGCGAGCAGTTCATTGATGACCTCGCCAAGCGTCCGGCGCGAATCGAACGCTATCCGGCGGGCTTCCTCGTAGACCTCGTCATCGATTGACACCGTAGTGCGCATATGCGCATCATAACATCACAGCAGCGAAGAAACCCGAAGAAGCGGTGTATCGGCGCGCGGTCATCGTGCACCGACTGTTCATCGCGGCCCAGGTTGCTCGCTCTTGTCGGCTGCACCGGTGCCGAGAAAGTGGAGGCACCCATGCAGTTCGGTGTAACGACCGGACCATCGGGCGTCACTGCGCCGCAACACTCAGCGGTAGCCGCGGCGCACCTGATGTCCGGGGATGTCCGGGGACGGCCCGCCGTCGGTCAGGGACGCGGCTCGTCGATGAGGCGGGCCAGGGTTGCGCCGACCACGATGTCGTCCGCCCGGCCGAGCGCGTTGACGCGGATGCGCCCGGCCCGGTCGACGACCACCAGACTCGGTGTGCCCCTCAGCTGGTAGCGGCCCATCGTGATGGGTGTGGTGTCACCGGGGTCATGGGCATCGACGCCGACCGGGAACGTGATGCGGTACTCGTAGAGGAACGCTTCGAGCGAGACCGGGGTCATGGCCTCGTGGTGCTCGAAAACGCAGTGCAGCCCCAGCACGGTGAGGTCGTCGCCGAACGTCTGATGGATGCGCTGGGCCAGGGGCAGCCCGTGGGAGACGCAGCCCGGGCAGAGCATCTGGAACGCCTCGATCACCACGACCTCGCCCCGGAGGCCGGCCAGAGTCGGGGTGTCGTCCGTGTTGAACCAGCGGCTGATCGCCAACTCGGGCGCCGGAGGGAACTCCGAGGGCGTAGTCATGGCTGACCCTCTCCAGAGTGAACGGCGAGACATGGTTCAGGTGGCCAAGTGCCTGGGGCATTCATGACTCGAACGAACCTCTCTCAGCCGAATTCGGCGTAAGCGTCGAAGGTTTCCTGGTTGAAGGCATAGCCGCCGTCGACAGGAGTGAAGGCCGCCTCATAGACACCCAGCCCGGTCCAGCTGCGATGCGCGTACAGCCGGTCCTCCTCCACGAAGATGAACCACTTCTCCTCCATGATGCTGGGGACGTAGCCGAGCCGGATCCGCTCCATCTCCTCCGATGTCCAGATCCGGGTGGGTGGAGGGATCGCCTCCGGGTGCGTGAGTGGGTGCGCCTCCCAATCGCCCCGCTCTGCTGTCCGTCGACGTCCATTCACGTCGCCAACGATACGTGCGGCATGTGACAGCCCTCTCTGAGACGCTGCCCTCTCTGAGACGCTGCATCGTCAGTGATGGTGTTCGGACTCGGGAGACTTCATCCGACATCGGGCCAGGCGCGAGAAGGTACAGGTCAAATATCTGACCTATACTCGCGTCGTGAGCGACACACTTCCCTTCTCCGAGGCCAAGGCGCATCTCTCCGAGTTGGCCGACCGGGTGGAACGCCAGCACGATCGCATCCTTGTCACCCGCAACGGCCGACCCTCGTTCGTCCTCGTGAGTCCCGACGATCTGGAGTCCCTCGAGGAGACCATCGAGATACTCAGCGACGACGAGTTGATCGACTCGCTTCGCAAGTCGCGTCTCGAGGCCGCTGAAGGGCAGCTGCTTCCACTGCGCGATCTTCTCTGAGTCGACGGGGTGTATCAGCTCAAGATCACTCCCGAAGGCGCGCGCTCGCTGGACCGGCTCCCCGCCAAGGTGCGCCCCGCCGTCGTAGCGACCATCTCCGGCCCGCTCGCAGAGAACCCCCAGAGGCTCGGCAAGCAGCTTGGCGGCCGGCTCGAAGGTCTCCGAGTCGCCCGTCGAGGCGATTACCGCATCATCTACGAGATCGACGAGAGAGAACGACTCGTGATCGTGCACCGCATCCAACCCCGCCGGGACATCTACCGACCGAGTTGACCTAGTGATCGCGCGCAGGGCAACCCGGCCGGCATTCCATTGTCTCGGACCCACCACCGGCGGCATCCCTTGCAGCATGAGAGTCATTCCGGAGCAGCCACTACCGTCTCCCGGATCGGCACCATGACTGACCATTCCGCGGGCGGGCTCACGCCGGAGCAGGAGGCTCGGCGGGACATTGACGCGCAGTTGGCGGCGTGTGGTTGGGTGGTGCAGGATCACAAGTCTGCGGCGGTGGCTGCGGCTCGGGGGGTGGCGGTGAGGGAGGTGCCGGTCGGTGCGGGGCGGGGTGACTATGTGCTGTTCGTGGACTGCCAGGCGGTGGGGGTGATCGAGGCCAAGCCTGTGGGGACGACGCTGACGGGTGTGGAGGCGCAGACTTTGGGGTACCGGCAGTCCTATCCCGGCGAGTTGCCGAGTTTCCAGGT
>JAPPKQ010000254.1 GCA_028819945.1 bacterium
GCCTGCCCCGGACTCGATCCGGGGCCGGAATCCGGGCGCTCCGCTAGACGTTGAAGCGGATCTCCAGCACGTCGCCGTCCTGCACCACGTAGCTGCGGCCCTCGGCCCGAAGCCGCCCCGCGGCGCGGGCGGCCGACCACGAGCCAGCTTCCAGCAGCTCGGCCCACTGGATCGTCTCGGCGCGGATGAACCCCCGCTGGAAGTCCGTGTGGACCAGCCCGGCGCAGACATCGGCAGTGCTTCCTGCGGCGAACGGCCACGCTCGGGTCTCCTTGGGTGCGGTGGTGAAGAACGTGCGCAAGCCGAGGGCGCGGTACGAGGCGGCCACGAGGCGGGCCAGGGCGCCTGCCCCGAGGCCGAGACTCTCGGCCATCTCGGCCCGCTCGGTCTCGGGCAGTTCCGCCACCTCGGCCTCCAGGCGGGCGCACACCGCAAGCGTCTCCGCTCCGCCCAGCGCCGAACTCACCTCGGTGACCGCGGCCTCGACCTCAGCTGAGGGCGCCTCCTCGCCGACGTTCACGACTGCGACGGCCGGCTTGTTGGTCAGCAGGAAGCAGGGCGCCAGGAGCGCCCGCTCGCCCTCGGTCAAGTCGCCGCGCCACAGCGGCGTGCCGCCGGCCAGAATCTCGGCGGCTCGCGCCATGCGCGCCACCTCGGTGCCGGCGGATGCGTCGCCCTTGGCCTGCCGGCGCTTCCTTTCCACCTGGCGCTCGAGGCTCTCGAGGTCGGCCAGGCACAGCTCCAGCTCCAGGGCGAGCAGCGACTCGAGTGGATCGTCGATGCCCTCGACCTCCTCACTGCCGAAGGCCCGCAGGACCAGCACCGCGGCGTCGACCTCGCGGATGCCTCCGAGGAACCGGTTGCCGAGACCCTCGCCACGGGCCGCGCCCGCAGCCAGCCCGCCGATGTCGCTGAACTGCACGGTCGCAGGCGTGACCTTGGCCGACCCACTCGTGGCGGCGACCAGATCGAGCCGCTCGTCGGCCACCTTGGCCTCGCCGAGGTGCGTGTCCACGGTGGTGAAGGCGTAGGGCGCCACCGGCGAGTCGCCGCCGGTCAGCGCGTTGAAGAGCGATGACTTTCCGGAGTTGGGCAGGCCGACGAGCCCGAATCGCTGCACAGCGGACGCAGCGTACCGGGACCCGCGCGGCACGCCCGGGGCGCCCCGTCGCCAAGGCGGGCTTGCGGGACCGCCACCGGTAGGCTGGCCCTTCGGGAGGTAGCGATGTCGAAGCGCACGCAGCGCAAGCGGGCCAACGCCCGGCGCAAGAAGGCGAACCACGGACGCAAGCCCAACCTGGGCCGCAACTCCTAGCTCGAGGGCGGCTCCTCAGCGCCGCCGATCCATGGCATCCCCGATCGGCTCGGAGGCATCGCCGACGCTCATCTACGACGGCGACTGCGACTTCTGCAGGCGCTGCGCCGACTGGATCGCCAACCGACTCCCCGCCGGCACGTCCGTCCTGGCGTCCCAGCAGGCCGATCTCGCCGCTGCCGGACTCAGCGACCAGCAGGCAACCGACGCCGCATGGTGGATCGACACCGACGGCGCACACCACCGCGGCCACCGAGCCATCGCCGAGTCGCTGCGAGCCTGCGGCGGCTCCTGGAGCCGCCTCGGCCGGTTGCTGATCCTGCCCGGAGTCTCGCTCCTGGCCGCGGGCGTCTACGAGCTCATCGCCCGCAACCGCCACCGCCTCGGCTGCAGGAACTGCCTCGAGAAGTCGCAGCGAGGCGGCCCCGCGCTCTCGGACTAGGCGGCGACGAACTCCTCGTATTCCTCGGAGGTGTCGACGTGGTGCTCGAACTCGATGACGCCGATCTCGGTGAAGCGGTCGCGCAGCCAGCCGTCGCCTGCGTCCAGCAGACCCAGCTTGCGGCAGTTCGGCACGATCTTGGAGAAGAGCATCCTCTGGAAGGCGCTCCGTTCGGGGGGCAGGTTCAGCAGCAGTTCCACCATAGGCCGCACCGGCACGCCGAGCCGCTCGTACACCTCCTGTGACAGGAACCGGTCGCGCATGCGCACCGCGGCCTCGAAGGCGAACTCCTGGCGCTCGCGGATCTCCGCCTGGGTGAGGTGGCTGTAGTACTCCTGCAGGCTCAGCACCCCGAAGGCCACGTGGCGGGCCTCGTCGGCCATGACGTAGCGCAGCAACTGTCGCAGCAGGGGCTCCTCGGTGCCGGCGTGCATGAAACCGAAGGCGGCCAGGGCCAGGCCCTCCACCATGATCTGCATGCCCAGGTAGGTCATGTCCCAGCGGCTGTCGTTGATGATGTCGTCGAGCAGCAGCCGCAGGTGCGGGTTGATGGGGTACTCGCTGTTCAGCTTGGTGCGCAGGTAGCGCCCGAAAACCTCCACGTGGCGGGCCTCGTCCACCACCTGGGTGGCGGCGTAGTACTTGGCGTCGATCCACGGCACGGTCTCGACGATCTTGGCCGTGCACAGCAGCGCACCCTGCTCGCCGTGCAGGAACTGGCTGAGCCGCCAGGCGATGGCCTCGGTGCGGTACTCCTCCCACTCCTTGTCGCCCCACTTGTGCAGCGGCGAGGAGGGATCGCCGGCCATGTCCTCACGGGTCGGCGGCAACTGGTCGCCCACCCGGAAGATCGTGCGGGGGTCCACCTCCAGGTGCCAGGGCAGATCGTTGGCGTTCCACTGCGACGTCTTGCCCTTCTCGTACAGCTTCTCCAGCTTGGGGCGGGCGCCCTTGTCGTAGTCCCAGGTGAACAGGGCGTCGGAGGCGTCGGGAACGATGTGCTCCGTCTCGGTGGAGTAGGGGTTCGCGCGGCAGATGTCCACGATCGTGTCCACGTCGTTGACCGACATCCGCCCGAGGATTGCGGCGTCGCTGCGGTGCTCGCTGCTCGTCATGGGTGGCCTCGCTGCCTCGCGGCGCAGGCGGCCGGAGCGGATCCTCCGACTGCCGTCGCGCCGGATTCCGATTGCAGGCTATCCCGCCGGTTCGGCCGCCAGAACGCGTGTCCCGCGCCGGCGGCACAGCGAGCAACGCGTGTCGCCGACCGCGGATAGTCTGCCTGCGTCGGCGGGGCGTGATCCGATCCGGATCCCCGCGAACCAGCGGGTGAGCCTCCCTGCGGGGAGGCATTCGCGATCCGTCGCACACGGGAGAGGGCGAACGCCCCTGAGCCGAGAACCGCAAGGAGAAGCGAGAGAAAATGAGACGAGGATTCACTGGGCTGCTGGCGATCCTGCTGGCTACCGTGCTGGTCGCCGCGGCGTGCGGCGGCGACGACGAGCCCACGACGACCGCGCCGGCGGCGCCGGCGGCCGATGACGGAGCGGCGGACGCGCCTGCTCCGGCACCCGCCGACGCAGATGCGGAGGCACCGGCAGATGCGCCGGCGGAGCCGCCGCCGCCGCCACCGCCGGGCGCCGAGGACATCACCGCGGCGCTGGTGTTCGACATCGGTGGGCGCGGCGACCAGTCGTTCAACGACTCGGCCGCAGCAGGCCTGGACAGGGCGGCCGCCGAGTTGGGTGTGAACACCACCGAGGCCTCGCCGAACCCCGACGGCTCCAACCGCGCTGAACTGCTGCAGCTGTCCGCCGACGGCGCCGAATTGGTGATCGGCGTGGGCTTCCTGTTCGGCGAGTCCATCGCCGAGGTGGCCGCCAACAACCCCGACACGCTCTTCGGCATCATCGACAGCGCCCCGGAGGGCACCGACAACCTCGCCGGGCTGGTCTTCGCCGAGCACGAGGGCTCGTTCCTCGTGGGCGCCGCTGCGGCGCTGAAGTCCAACACCGGCACGGTCGGCTTCATCGGTGGCGTGGACATCCCGCTCATCCGGAAGTTCCACGCAGGCTTCGAGGCGGGCGTCCACGCCGTGGATCCGAACATCCGGATCCTCGACGCCTACGTCACCGAGCCGCCGGACTTCGACGGCTGGTCACAGCCCGCCGAGGGCAAGATCATCGGCCAGTCCATGTACGAGGCCGGCGCGGACGTCATCTACCACGCGGCCGGCGGCACGGGCGCCGGGCTGTTCGAGGCGGCCAAGGAGTTCAGCGAGGCCGGCGGCTCCAAGGTCTGGGCCATTGGCGTGGACTCCGACCAGTACAACACCTCCGCCGAGGAGGTCCGTCCGTACATCCTCACCTCCATGCTCAAGCGCGTGGACGTGGCCGTCTACAACACCATCGAGTCGGTCGTCAACGGCGACTTCACCGGCGGCACGACGGTCTTCAACCTGGCCGTGGACGGCGTCGGCTACTCCACCACGGGCGGCTTCGTGGACGACATCGTGCCCGAGCTGGAGAGGTTCAAGGAAGCCATCGTGGGCGGCACCATCGTGGTGCCCGAGACCACCGAGCGCGGCGGCGGCGAGGACGTCACCGCGGCGCTGGTGTTCGACATCGGCGGGCGCGGCGACCAGTCGTTCAACGACTCGGCGGCGGCGGGCCTCGACCGGGCGGCCGACTTCCTGCGGATAAACCCGCAGGAATCCTCCCCCAACCCCGACGGCTCCAACCGCGCGGAACTGCTGCAGCTCTCCGCGGACGGCGCCGACCTCGTGATCGGCGTGGGCTTCCTGTTCGGTGAGTCCATCACCGAGGTGGCGACCAACAACCCCGACACCTACTTCGGCATCATCGACAGCTTCCCCGCGGAGTTCCCGAATCTCGCCGGACTGACCTTCGCCGAGCACGAGGGCTCGTTCCTCGTGGGCGCCGCTGCGGCACTGAAGTCGAACACCGGCACGGTCGGGTTCATCGGCGGCGTGGACATCCCGATCATCCGGAAGTTCCACGCGGGCTTCGAGGCGGGCGTCTATGCGGTGGATCCGAACATCGAGATCCTCGCCGCCTACGTCACCGAGCCTCCGGACTTCGACGGCTGGTCACAGCCCGCCGAGGGCAAGATCATCGGCCAGTCCATGTACGAGGCCGGCGCGGACGTCATCTACCACGCCGCGGGCGGAACGGGCGCAGGCCTGTTCGAGGCGGCCAAGGAGTTCAGCGAGGCCGGCGATTCCAAGGTGTGGGCCATCGGTGTGGACTCCGACCAGTACTGGACGTCCGCCGAAGAGGTACGGCCGTACATCCTCTCCTCGATGCTGAAGCGGGTGGACGTGGCCGTCTACAACACCATCGAGGCAGTCGTGAACGGTACGTTCAGCGGCGGTCTCACGGTCTTCGACCTGTCGGTCAACGGGGTGGGCTACTCCATCTCCGGTGGCTTCATCAACGACATCATCCCGCAACTCGAGGAGTTCAAGCAGGCCATTATCCGCGGCGACATCGTCGTCCCGGAGACGACCGGCTGATCTACCGGCACCCATGTAATCGGTGCGGGGCCCCGGCGAGTTCCGGGGCCCCGCACCGTTGATTCCCGCCCGGTCGCTCCACGCGGGCCGGGCGGCAACGTGCCAAGCTAGGCGCCGAACTTGCCTCAGGAGGTCGGTCGCAACGCCATGACGCCGGCTCTGTCATTGGAGAACATCACCAAACGCTTCCCCGGGGTGCTCGCCAACGATCGCGTCAACCTGACGGTCGCCGAGGGCGAGATCCACGCCATCTGCGGCGAGAACGGGGCCGGCAAGTCCACGCTCATGAACGTGCTGTACGGCATGCTGCCCGCGGATGAGGGGCGCATCGTCGTCAGAGGCGACGAGGTGCACTTCCGCTCGCCCCGGGATGCCCTGGCCGCCGGTATCGGCATGGTGCACCAGCACTTCATGCTGGCCGACAACCTGACGGTGCTGGAGAACATCATCCTCGGTGCCGAACCCACAGGGCGAGGTGGGCGCATCGACTTCGCCAACGCGCGCCGGCGCGTCACCGAACTCAGCGACGCCTACGGGCTGGACGTGCACCTCGACGAACCGGTGGAGAACCTCGGCGTCGGCGAGCGCCAGCGCGTCGAGATCATCAAGGTGCTCTACCGCGGGGCGCGCATCCTGATCC
>JAPPKQ010000217.1 GCA_028819945.1 bacterium
CGCCGCCCCGCCCCCCGGCCCCCCGCGCGGGGCGGGGCGCCCCCGGGGGGGGGGGCGGGGGGGGGGGGCGGGGGCGGGGGGGGGCGCGGCCGCGGGTCGGGATCGCGCGGCGGCCAGCAGCACAAGCCGGTCGAAGCGCTGACCGCCGGCGATCCGGTCGAGTTGGACGCCGAGACGCTCGCCCGCCGGCGGGGCCGAGCCCGCAAGGGCCGCCCGGTGGGGCGCTATCTCATGGCCATCCACGTCACCGCCGATGCCACCCACGTGGCCGTCCTGGAGGGGCGGGCACTCGTGGAGTACTACGTCTCGCGGCCGGCCAACGACACCACCGAGATCTACGGGAACATCTACCTCGGCCGCGTCCAGAACGTGCTGCCGGGCATGGAGGCGGCGTTCGTGGACATCGGCACGCCCAAGAACGCCATCATGTACCGGGGCGACGTGCAGTTCGACGCCGAGGATCTGGAGCGCTCCAGCCGGCCGCAGATCAGCCAGGCGCTGAAGGTGGGTCAGCGGGTCCTCTGCCAGGTCACCAAGAACCCCATCGCCCACAAGGGCGCCCGGCTGACCCAGCAGGTCTCCCTGGCGGGCCGCTACGTGGTGCTGGTGCCCAACAGCGATGCGTACGGCATCTCCAAGCGGCTCCCGGACAAGGAGCGCCGCCGGCTGCGCCGCATCCTGGACGGCGTCAAGCCGGCCGAGCACGGCGTGATCGTGCGGACCGCCGCCGAGGGCGTGACTCCCGAGGAGATCCGCCAGGACGTGACGCGGCTCGTGTCGCAGTGGGACCAGATCGACACGCTCGCCAAGCGCTCCAAGGCGCCGGCGCTGCTGTACCGCGAACCCGACGTGGCGCTGCGGGTCATCCGCGAGGAGTTCACGACCGACTATCGCAGCGTCCTGATCGACGATTCCGATCTCTACGGATCCGTGTCCAAGTACGTGGAGAGCGTCGCCCCCGCACTGGCCGAGCGCGTCTCGTTCTACGACCCCTCCACGGAGAACCTGGAGCTGTTCGAGCGCTACCACGTCTACGGCCAGCTCCGCAAGGCCGTGGACCGCACTGTCTGGCTGCCGTCGGGCGGGTCGCTGGTGATCGAGCACACCGAGGCGATGAGCGTGATCGACGTCAACACCGGCCGCAATGTGGGCTCGACGAGCCTCGAGCAGACCATCCTCGAGAACAACCTCGAGGCGGCGGCGGAGATCCCGCGGCAGCTGCGCCTGCGTGACATCGGCGGGATCATCGTGGTCGACTTCGTGGACATGGAGAGCAAGGCGAACCGCCAGAAGGTCATGAGCGCCCTGCGGGACGCGCTGGCCCAGAGCAAGACGCACACCCGGGTGAGCGACATCTCCAACCTGGGGCTCGTGGAAATGAGCCGCAAGCGGATCGGCGAGGGGCTGTTGGAGTCCCTCTCCCGGGCCTGCGAGGACTGCGACGGCTGGGGGATCCGGCTCGACGAGACGCTGTTGGGCCGCTCGGGCGCCAGCGATAGCGTGTAGGGGCTATGTACGCAGTCGTGGCAACCGGCGGGAAGCAGTACCGCGTGAGCGAGGGCGAGTTGATCACCACCGAGTTGCTCGGACCCGCCGGCGCGGAGGTCGACCTGCGTCCGGTGCTCTACGTGGACGGCGAGGTGGTGCTCGCCACGCCCGCCGAGTTGGCAGCGGTGGCGGTGAGGGGCCGGATCCTCGAGGAGACCAAGGGTCCCAAGATCAGAGGCTTCACCTACAAGTCGAAGAGCAACCAGCGGCGGCGCTGGGGCCATCGCCAGCGGCACTCGCTGGTGGAGATCACCGAGATCGGGATGGGTTAGGCATGTCCAAGACCAAGGGCGGGGGCTCGACCCGCAACGGCAGAGACTCGCAGGCCAAACGCCTCGGCGTGAAGGTCTATGACGGAACCTGGGTCACGGCCGGTTCCATCATCGTGCGCCAGCGAGGCACCAAGTTCCATCCGGGCCACAACGTGGGGCGCGGCGGCGACGACACCCTGTTCGCCACCGCGGATGGCCGCGTGTCGTTCGGCTCGCGCGGCCGGCGCCGGTTGGTCGACGTCCTCGCCGACTGACGGCAGGCGGCGTTCCGGGCGCCCCTCAGCGGGGGGCGGCCCGTATTCTTGGACCGTGTCGGAGTTCGTCGACGAGTGCGCGCTCTGCGTGCGCGGTGGTGACGGCGGTGCCGGCTGCGTGTCCTTCCGGCGGGAGGCGCACGTCGACCGGGGCGGCCCCGACGGGGGCGACGGCGGCCGCGGCGGCGACGTCTGGTTCGAGGCCGACCGCAATGTGGCGTCGCTGCTGGCGTTCCGTGATCATCCGCACCGCCGGGCCGCCTCCGGGGGCCACGGATCGGGGAGCCGGCGGCACGGAGCCTCCGGCGCCGACCTGCTGGTGAAGGTGCCCGAGGGCACCGTCGTGCTCTCCGCCGACGGCGAGCGCCTCGCAGATCTGACGAGCCACGGTCAGCGATGGCTGGCCGCGCCGGGGGGCGCCGGCGGGCGGGGCAATGCCCGCTTCCTCAGCAACCGCCGCCGCGCGCCGCGCTTCGCCGAGCAGGGCGAGCAGCCCACCGAGCGCTGGTTGCGGCTCGAGTTGAAGTTGCTCGCCGACGTGGCGCTGGTGGGGCTACCGAACGTGGGCAAGAGCACGCTGATCTCGCGCCTCTCCGCCGCCCGTCCCAAGATCGCCGACTATCCCTTCACCACGCTCGTGCCCAACCTCGGTGTGGTCGTGACCGACGACGGGGAGGAGTTCGTGGTTGCCGACGTGCCCGGGCTCATCGAGGGCGCCAGCGAGGGGCGGGGGCTGGGCCATCGCTTCCTGCGCCACATCGAGCGCGCCCGCGCCCTGGTGCTGCTGGTCGACCTCGGGCCGGGCGCCGAGGCCGCTCCCGATATCCAGCTGCGCATCCTGATGGACGAACTCGGCGCCTACCGGCCCGATCTCCTGCAGCGCCGGCGCCTGGTGGTCGGGTCGAAGGCCGACGTGGCCTCCGGGCGCCTGCCGGAGGCCGACCTGGTGGTCTCCGCCGTGACCGGCGCCGGTGTGGTCGAGCTGACCGGCCGGCTGGCGACGCTCGTGCGCCAGGCCCGCCAGGACGAGCCGCAGCCTGACGCCGACGTGGCACCGGTGGTGCACCGACCTGTCGCCGACCGCGCCGCGGATGCCGTCAGTGTCCGGCGCGAGGGCGACGCCTGGCGCGTCCTGGGGCGGCCGGCGGCTCGGGCGGTGGCCCTCTCGGACCTCACCGACCCGCAGGCCCAGGACTACGTGGCGCAGCGACTGCGAGCGCTCGGCGTGGACCGGGAGCTCGCCCGTGCCGGGGCGCGCCCCGGCGACGAGGTGCGCATCGGGGACATGGCCTTCGAGTACGAGCCCGACGAGGCGGTCGCCGCGTCGGCGAATGCGACGCACCCCGGGCGCAGCGGCCGATGATCATCGTCATCAAGATCGGCACGTCGTCGCTGGTCGACGAGTCGGGACACGTGGACACCGCCGAGATCGGGCGTCTCTGCGGACTGCTCGCCGAGTTGCGCGCCGACGGCCACCAGGTGCTGCTGGTGACGTCGGCGGCGATCACCGCGGGCCGCTGGCTGCTGGGGTTCGAGACCCGGCCCACCGATCCCGTGCTCCTGCAGGCGTCCTCGGCGGTCGGTCAGGGCCACCTCATGGCGATGTACAACGAGGCCTTCGCTGCCGTGGACCTCGTGGCGGGACAGATCCTGCTGACGCCCCTGGACTTCTTCGAGCGGAGCCGCTACCTGCGAGTGCGCGACACCCTGCAGCGCCTGCTGTCGCTGGGCGTGGTGCCGGTCATCAACGAGAACGACGCCGTGGCCGACGACGAGATCCAGTTCGGGGACAACGACCGGATCGCCGCCCTGGTGGCGCAGCTGGTGCAGGCGGACCTGCTGGTGATCCTCACCGACACCGAGGGTCTGCACACCGCCGATCCCCGGATCTCGAACGAGGCATCCCTGATCGCCGAGATTCAGGAGATCGACCGGGAACTGGAGGCCGCGGCCGGCGGCGTCGGCCACGCCGATGCGCGTGGCGGTATGGCCTCGAAGCTGTCGGCGGCCAAGATCGCCAGTTGGGCAGGCGTCCCCACGGTGATCGCCTCCTCCCGCCGCCCGAGCGTGCTGCGCGACGCCGCGGCCGGGAAGAAGGTCGGCACGCTGGCCCGGCCGAGGCCGCAACGCCTGGGCGCCCGCAAGCTGTGGATCGCCTTCGCCGTGCGGTCGGTCGGCCGGCTGACCGTGGACGAGGGCGCTCGTCGGGCACTCGTGGATCGGGGGAAATCGCTGCTGGCGGTGGGCGTGCGCTCGGCGAGCGGGGAATTCGTGGCCGGCGACGCGGTCGAGGTGGCGGGCACCGACGGCGAGGTGTTCGCCAAGGGGCTGGTGCGGTTGCCATCGGACCGGCTCGATGCCGTCATCGGCCGGCGCAGCGACGAGCACGAGGCCGGCACGCCCGAGGAGCTGATCCACCGCGACGACATGGTGCTGCTGGCGCCGTAGCGGGCCGATGCCGCCACCCGTCATCCCGGCGAAGAACGTCATCCCGGCGAAGAACGTCATCCCGGCGAAGGCCGGGATCCATGCGTGTGCCGGCTCCGGCACGCCTGCCGTGGGCCGCTCGGCGTGCCGCTAGGGTCGCTCGGTCCGGCCAAGGAAAGTGGGTACCGATGGCAATCGACGTCGTGCTGGCTCTCGCCGGGCTGCTGCTGCTGCTGGTCGGGTCCGACTGGCTTGTTGCAGGGGGCTCCCGGCTGGCGGCGCGCCGGGGGATCCCGCCGGTCGTGGTCGGCGCTGTGATCCTGGGTTTCGGCACGAGCCTCCCGGAACTGGTTGTGGGTCTGGCGGCCGCGGCCGGAGGCGATTCGTCCCTCGGCCTGGGCGGCATCGTCGGCTCCAATGCGGCCAACATGGGCCTCGTGCTCGGCGTCGCCGCCCTTGCCGTTCCCATCGCCGCCGATCGCGCCGCCTGGCGCCGGGTCCCGTTGGCCATCGGCGCGGTCCTGCTGCTGGCGGTCTTCCTCGTCACCGGTGGCGGGGTGGTGGAGCGCTGGGAGGGCGGCGTGCTCCTCGCGGCGATGGCGGCGGCAACGTGGTGGCTGTTGCGTGACCCGCACGCAAGTGTCGGGCAGCCCGGCGACGCCCCCGGCCCCGTTGTCCCCGCGCCGAACAGGATGGACCGGCGGATCGATGACGCGGTGCGGCGCCTGGCTCCGGACAGCCGCGGCGAGTTGTGGCGGCTGGTCCTCGGTCTGGTGGCGATCGTGGCGGGTGCGCAGCTCGCCGTCGGCGGCTTCACAGGCATCGCCGAGCGCATCGGGCTCGCCACCGGTCTCGTCGGCCTCAGCCTCGTGGCGATCGGCACGTCGCTTCCCGAACTCGCCACCGCGCTCGCCGGGATACGCCGGCGCCAGCCCCTCCTCACCCTCGGCAACCTGCTCGGAAGCAACATCTTCAACAGCCTGGCCATCGGCGGTGTCATCGCGCTGGTGCGCCCGGGCGGGCTCGGCAGCGACGGCGTGCCCTGGGTCGCCGCGGCAGCCATGGTCGGCATGATCCTGCTGGCCATGCTGCTCCTGGCCACGAACCGGCGGGAGCGACGCCTGGAACGCTGGGAGGGCGGCGTCCTGCTGGTCGCCTACGCGGTCGCGCTGCCTCTGATTCTCGTGTCCTGACGGATCGGAGTCTCGAGAGCTAGTCGGCTTCCTCGGCGGCGTCTCCGGCCTCGGCCTCCATCGCATCGGCGAGGTGGCGGAGGTTCTCGGGCGTGGCTGTGGCGTCCATCTCGCCGAGGTAGGCG
>JAPPKQ010000339.1 GCA_028819945.1 bacterium
AGTCCACCAACACCGCGGAGGCGCTCGCCCTCATCGACGGCAAGCTGGGCGAGATAGGCATGCGCGAGTTGGTGTCGCGCACCGAGTTCACGAACCTGCTCCTGGACCTGCGACTGCTGCTGTCCTCCGAAGGCGAGGGAGTCTCGGTCAACTGACGCCTCGACCGGAGGCGAGAGCCAGCGCGCGGTTCGGAGTGCGACGTCTTCGCAGGTGAGGCGCGGTAGCGGCGAGAGCGCCGGGTAGGGAAATCCGAAGGGGGGCAGCGGTGACGACGCGGTTGATCGGCGAGCGCGTTCCTCGGTCGGAGGATGGGCGGATCCTGACGGGCAACGGGACGTTCATCGATGACATCCAGCCGGCGGGCTGCCTGCATGTGGCCATGGTCCGCTCCACCTGCGCCAACGGGCGCATCCTGGGGGTAGAGACCGCAGCCGCCGCGGCCCGGCCCGATGTCGTCGCTGTCTACTCCGCTGCCGACCTCGGCGAACTCGGCCGCCGGGCGCTGCCCCTGCTGATCCCCAATCCCAATCTCACCGAGCCGCGGACGCAACTTGCGCTGGCCGCGGAGCACGTGCACTTCGTGGGTGAGGCGGTCGCCATGGTCGTGGCCACGAGCCGGTCCGCGGCGGAGGACGCCGCTGAGTCGGTGGAGGTGACCTACGACCCGCTCCCGGCGGTCGTCGGTCCGCGGGAAGCCTTCGAGGGCCCGCACCTCGTCCACGCCGACATGACCGGCAACAGGGCGGCGCACTTCGTCCAGGAGCACGGCGACGTGGAGGCAGCCCTGTCCGCCGCGCCCCGAACCCTCGTGCAGCGGTTCTGGGTGGAGCGCAGCGCGGCGACACCCATGGAATGCCGGGGGGTGCTGGCGATCCCCGACGAATTCGGACACCTGCTCGTCTACGACACGTCCCAGGCGCCGAGCACCGTCAAGGCCGGTCTGTCCACGTACCTGAACCTCGCCGAGCACGAGGTGGACGTGGTGGCGCCGGACGTGGGCGGCGGCTTCGGCGTCAAGCTGCCCGTCTTCTACCCCGAGGAGATCCTGGTGCCCTGGGCGGCACGCCGGCTCGGGGTCCCCGTCAAGTTCATCGAGGACCGCGTCGAGCACTTCGTCGCCTCGAACCACGAGCGGGCCCAGTGGCACGAGGTGCGGGTGGGGTTCGACGACGATGGCCTCATTCTGGGCCTGCACGACGAGTTCATCCACGACGCGGGCGCCTACTGCCCCTATGGGATCATCATCCCGATCGTCACCGCCTCCCGCCTGCCCGGCCCGTACAAGCTCCCCAACTACGGCAGCGAGATGCACGTGGTCTATACCAACACGGTGCCGGTCACGCCGTATCGCGGCGCTGGCATGCCCCAGGGGGGCTTCGTGATGGAGCGGGTGGTGGATCTGATCGCTCGGGATCTGGGAATCGACCGGGCAGAGGTCCGCCGGCGGAACTTCATCCAGCCCGACGAGTTCCCCTACGTCGTCGGGCTCATGGACGAGGACGGCCTGACAACCACCTACGACAGCGGCGACTACCCCGCGGGTCTCGAGGCGCTGCTGGAGGCGATCGACTACGAGGGGTTCGCCGCCGAGCAGGCGGCGGCGCGGGCCGAAGGGCGGCGGATCGGCATCGGCCTGGGCTGTTACGTGGAGGGCACCGGCAGCGGGCCGTACGAGGGCGCCCGGGTTCATGTGGAGCCGACGGGCAAGGTCTTCGTCACGACGGGAATCTCCACCCAGGGGCAGGCGCACGCCACGATCCTTGCCCAGGTTGCAGCGGAGGTGCTGCAGGTTCCCTTCGACGACGTCGTCGTGCGCACGGGGGACACCCGGCGGTTCAAGTGGGCCACGGGTACATTCGCCAGCCGCATCGGCGTGGTGGCGTCCAACGCCGTGGCGGAGGCGGCCCGACTCGTGCGGGACAAGGCCGCCCAGATCGCCGCCCGCATCCTCGAGGCGAGCGAGGCCGACATCGTCTTCGAGGACGGCCATGTCTCGGTGCGGGGGTCGCCGGATGTCCGCGTACCGCTGCGTCAGATCGCCGTCCTGGCGAACCCGCTGCGCTACGCCTTCAGCGAGGAGGCCCTGGCCGCCACCCAGTTCATCGGAGACGGTGGCGAGGGGGAGGCGCCGCCGGTCTCCGAGGTCGCGCCCGGCCTGGAGGCGACGGCCTACAACAGCCCGAGGCACGCCACGTTCGCCAGTGGCGCGCACGCCGCCGTCGTGGAGGTCGACGTGGAGACCGGTGTGGTCGAGCTGTTGCGCTATGTGGCCGTCCACGATTGCGGCAGGATGATCAATCCCGCGGTCGTGGAGGGCCAGGTGCACGGTGCGATCGTCCAAGGCATCGGCGGGACCCTGTATGAGAAGATGCACTACGACAGCGACGGGCAACTTCGCAACGCGGGATTCGCGGAGTTCCTGATCCCGTCGGCTGCCGAAGTGCCGAGCCTGCAAGTGGAGCACCTGGAGACCCTCTCTCCGCTCAACCCGCTCGGCGTCAAAGGAGTAGGCGAGGCGGGCTGCATCGTCGTCGCGGCGACCCTCGTGGGCGCCGTGTCCGATGCCGCCGGCGTCGAGATCACCGAGACGCCGCTCAGCCCCGAGCGTCTCCTGAAGTTGATCGGGGAGTCGGGGGTGTCGGCCGGTTCATGAATCCGCGCCGATGACGGTGACTGCTGCCGGGGCCGCACTCGAGGCTCTGGACTCCGTGGGCGTGACGGCGATCGGCGTCCGCCCGGCGCAGGAGGTGACCGGCGCGGTCGGCGAGCGCCGGTACCTGCACGCCGGCCCGCCTCTGGGGGGCGCGGACATCGTGGGTCCCCTCCGTGGCGCCCTCATCGGGGCGCTGATGCTGGAAGGGGAGGCTGAGTCCCCCGAGGCGGCCGCCGGGATTCTCGACGGGGGAGGCTTGGAGCTGGCCTCCTGTCACGACAGCGGAGGGGTCGGCGCCATGGCGGGGGTGGTCACGCCCTCCATCCCGGTCGTCGTCATGGAGACCGACCGCGGCACCCGAGCGTTCTCGCCACTCAACGAAGGACTGGGCAAGGCCCTGCGTTTCGGCTCCTACGATGCCGGAACCCTGGATCGCCTCCGCCGGATGGGCGCGGTCGCCGGTCCGGTGCTGGACGCGGCGCTCGGCGCCGTCGAAGGGCTCGACATGGTCGAACTCTGGGCCGAGGGTTTGCGCCGGGGCGACGAGTGCCACAACCGGAACGTGGCGTCCAGCGCCGCCGTGCTGGCCCGCCTGGCACCGGCGATCGTGGCCGCGGCCGACCGGCAGAACGCCGTCGACGTTCTGTCCTACATCGCCGCCAACCCGCACTTCTTCCTGGCCTTCTCCATCGCCGCGGCGAAGGCCATCGCCGACGTCACCCACCGCAGCGCCGATCCGGGCGTCGTGACGGCGATGTCCTCCAACGGCGTGAGCCTCGGCATCAGGGTCAGTGGCGCGGGCGACCGCTGGTTCCTGACCGACTCCCCGACCGGCGAGCCCAAGCTCTTCGAGGGCTACACGCCGCCCGACGCCTCGCCGGTGCTCGGTGACTCGTTCATCGCCGAGACCGTCGGCCTCGGCGCCTTCGCCCTCTCGGCCGCGCCGGCCATCGTCTCCTTCGTCGGGGGCGATCCGCTGACCGCCTCGGACACCGTGGAGGAGTTGCGGGGCATCTGCCGGGGTACCAGCTCGCGGTTCCTCATCCCCTCCGAGGGCTTCCGCGGCACACCTATCGGCATAGATGTGCACAAGGTGGCCGCCACCGGCATCGCCCCTCTCGCCAACGCTGGCCTGGCGCACCGCGAGCCCGGGCGAGGCCAAGTCGGCGCCTGCCTGCTGCGCCTGCCCTTGCAGCCCTTCGCCGAGGCGGCCGCCTTCCTCGCCGCCTAGGGGTTGCGATCCTTGCCACGCAGCGACTCGGCAACGCCGGCGACGTCATAGTCGCCGAAGCCGGCCGCCGAGGCGGCTTGCAGTGAGCGGTGGTTGCTGGCGATCTGCGGCAGGTCCAATCTCACATCGGCGGCCAGATCCAGCGCCAGACGGAGGTCCTTGATCGCCAGGTCCAGACGGAAGATGGCGGGCTGCTCGCCGGGGCGCTCGTACCAGTCGCGGCGGTACTGGAAGAACGGTGAACCCAGCGGGCTCGAGGCGAACACGTCGTAGGCCACCTGGCGGTCGATCCCGGCCCCTTCGGCAAGCACCAGACCCTCGGCGACGCTGTTCACGAGACCGTGCACCAGTGTGTTCAGGGCCAGCTTCATCGCCGCACCCGATCCCTGGCCGCCGACGTGGGCGATCCTGCCGCTGAAGGGCTCGAGCGCCGGCCGGGCCTGCTCGACGGCGGCCGCGTCGCCTCCGGCGATCATGAGGAGCACGCCGGCTTCGGCCGTCGAGACGCTGCCGCCGGCCGGCGCGTCCACGAGTGCGGCGCCCGCGGACTCCATCACGCCGGCGAGGTGGCGGACGCACCCCGGGCTGATGGTGCTCATCTCCACGCCGACGGCCCCCGGTGCGATGCCGGCGGCGACGCCGTCGGGCCCCGTGAACACCTCCGTGGCGGCTGCGTCGTCGGACACGATGCTCAGCACTGCGTCGCAGCCCGCCGCCACCTCCGCCGGTGTCTCGCAGATCTGCACGTCGGCCCCTCCGCCCGCGTCACCCACGTGCTCGACGAACGCCTCCGCCTTGCTGCGGGTCCGGTTGTGGACGCGCAGCGGCAGCCCCGCGGCTGCGACGTGAGCGGCCATCGGCCATCCCATGTTCCCGAGACCGATGAATCCCACGCGCGGGGCGCTCGAACCGCCCGTTCCAGCACCCGAATGGTCACTCCTGCCGTCAGCCATGACGTCCCCCCCGGGTCGTGGTCCCTCCACGCGACACCCTAACGCTGCGATGCTATGAGGGTGGTCAGGTAAGGAGATCCAGGGCCACAGCCGTGTAGACCTGTGCCGTGAGCGCCACGGCGTCGAGGGCGACCGACTCGTCGATCGTGTGCCACATCTCCTGCTCGCCCGCCCCCAGCATTACCGCGGGGATGCCGCGGCTCGAGAACAGCCCGGCGTCGATGCAGCCGTGGGAGTAGGTGAGTGGGGGATCGGGGTGCCCGGCCGCCGCGAACGCCGCTCGGAGGGTGTTCACGAAGGGGGAGTCGGGGGAAACCTCCGACGGGAACATCAGCGGTCCGGGCTCGACGTCGATGTCCCAGCCTTCGATTCCCTCGACTGAGCGGCGGATGTCCGCCAGCGCCTCCTCGGGATCGTCGCCCGGCAGCAGGCGCCGGTCAACGGTGATCTCCACGAGATCGGGAACCGTGTGCGTGGCGTTGGGGCTGCTGTGCACGGCCGTTGGGGTGAGCGTCGGTCGCCCGAGATGCGGGTGGTCACCGGCGAGTGTGATGCCCTCCAGGCATCTCAGCACCAGGCGGGCGCCGTCGATGGCGTTCTTGGTGCGCCAGGGCATCGAACTGTGCCCCGCCACCCCGGCCACTTTGATGGTGGCGTCGACCCTTCCCTTGTTCGCGACGCAGACGGCGTTGTCCGTGCCGATCCCCACGATGCACGCCGCCGGGGTCAGCCCCTGGTAGCCCGCCAGGAAGCTGCGGGCCGTGTCATGCCGCCCGGTCTCACCCGCCGGCGAGACGCACAACACGAGCGGCCCCACCAGGTCACTTTCCCTCGCCGCCACGGTGCCGGCGGTCAACACGGCCGCCGCCAGCGCCCCCATCTGCTCGCTGGCGCCACGCCCACGCACCCGAGTCACACCGTCCGCACCCACGATCCGGCTCGCTGTGCACGGGTCGGTCATCCGGCCCG
>JAPPKQ010000173.1 GCA_028819945.1 bacterium
CCATGGTCACGTTGACCCCCACCTAGGCGCCGGCCCCCACACGCCAGACACCGTCCAAGCCGAGCCGCACATCATCCGGGTCGCCGAGGGCCTCGTAGCTGCGCTGGACCACGAAGCCGCGGTCCAGAGGCTCCAGATCCAGGTCGTCGGGCGCGTAGCGCAGGCCGAGGCGGTAGTAGAGGCGGCCCTCGCCGTCCTTGGCGACGATGAGATCGCTGTCGCCCGCATCCAGCAGTTCGGCCATCGGTATCACCGTCGAGCCCCGATCGGTGCTGCGCCCGGCGTAGGTGTGCTCCGCCGCGTACAGGTCGCCCAGCCACACGCGGGCCACGAAGTCGGGATCGGCCGCCTCGAACGCCTCGAAATAACGCCCGAGCGCCAGCAGGATGAACGAGTTCTCCTGGACGTTGCTCCAGCGTCCCCGGACCCGGTGGCCCAGCAGGCCCGCCACCACCTTCGGGATCAGATCCGAGCGGGGCGCCATCTCGATCAGCGCGTCCAGCACGATGCCATCGGTCCGGCGGTCCGAGTGCAGGAGCAGGTAGGCGTCCTCGCCGTAGTCGGTGGCGAACGTGGCCGCCCCCGCAGTCTCCACGGCCCGGTTGTTCACGATCCGCACGATCTCGGCCTCGATGCCCTCATCGTCGACCACCGGCCAGAGCCAAGCCAGGGCCTCCAAAGGGAGGGCCTCACCCCGGCGATCCCAGAGGCTGCGGGCCTCGGCGGCCGCCCGATCGTCATGCAGCGACCGCACACGCAGCGCGTAGGCCAGCAGCGTGTCCTTGATGCGCTGGCCGTAATGGTCCGGGAACCGGTCCTCGACGGTTTGCAGATACCACAGTCCGTCGGCCATGACCCTCGCCCGGACGTCGAAGCGGTTGTCCGAGGCGACAGCCAGCGCGTGCATCGCCTGGATCGACGAGAAGGGGTGTGAGACCCCGTCCCGCGACAGCCAACCGAAGCCGCCGTCGTAGTTCTGGAGAGACGACAGTTCGGCGATGTCGCTGCGCACCCTGGCGTCGAGTTCGGCGGGGCCGGCGAGACCTTCAGCCTCGAAGGCCTCCAGCACGTCCCTGAGCGAAGAGACCGCCATGATGCGGCCGGCGTAGGCGTCGGCGCTGGCGTAGCGGTAGTCGGCGAGGTACAGCACGGCGTCGGTCAGGGCCTGCAACGCGGTCGAGGAGGTGTTGACCTCAAGGCCGCCGAACTGCGGGATCACGTCCTCGGGAGCGGCTATCGGCTGGAAGACCGCACCCTCATCGACCACCCCGTAGACAGCGAAGGCCTCGCTGGTCGCCGGCGTGAACACAGGCAGCGACACCACCTGCGCGTCGGCGTGGTCGCCCGAGATCGCCGCCACGCGGAAGCGGGCCGTCCCCGGTGACTCGGTGCGCGCCGGGAACCGCACCTCGACCCGATCGTTGGCCGGAACCACAACCCGCCTCCCCGCCGACCCGAGGAGTTCGAGGTTGGAGATCTGCACGACCACATCGGCCTCGACGGCGACCTCGGTCTGGTTCTGGACCACGATCGGCAACTCGAAGGCGTCGCCGTAGTTCAAGAACCGGGGCGCCGACGGCCGGACCTGCAGCGGCAGCCGCGCCGTGACAGCCGACTCGCCGGTGCCGAAGCGGTCGGCGCCGTGGACCGCCACGGCCATCACCCGGTAACGCGTCAGGCTGTCGGGCAACTCGAACTCCACGGTCACCCGCCCCTCGGCGTCGGTCACCGCGTCCGGCTCGAACAGCGCCAAAGCGTCGAGATTCTGGCGGACCGCCACGAGCAGCCCGGCGCCGCCCGCCGCCGATTCAGCGAAATCCGCGGCAGGTTCGGGAGCGGCCGCGGCAGCAGCGACTTCACGTTCTTCGAACCCGGCCGCCTCGAGCTGGTCGTGCAGCCCCTGCAGGTCCTCGAGCAGGATCGTGTCGCGGCCTCGCACTGCGGAGAGGGCCGCGGCCCGCTGACGGTAGAAGACGTCGATGGGATCGATCAGTTCGTAGCCCGAGAGGGCCAGCACCGCCTCGTCCACGACGATGACGAGGACTCCGGCGCCCTCGACGGGAACCCCGGCGGCGTCGCTGACCTCCACCGCGACGCTCGTGGCGGCGCCCGGCTGCAGGACCGCCGCCGCCGGTGCAGCCACAACCTGCAGAGTCCGCTGCACCGGCGGGACCCGCAGCAGGATCTCCCCGGAGGCGTGGGCGGGGCGGGGCGGCACGCCGGCGAGGACGGTGCCGTCGTCTGCGGTCCGGTCGGTCACCGCCGCGAGGTCCACCCGCAGTTTGAGTTCGGGAACGTGGTCGTCGGTTATCGGCACCTTGAGGACCGCTGTGTGGTCGGTCACCTCGAAAGTCCGGGTTTCGATGATCCGGCTGTGGACGACGGTCAGCAGGCCCGTGGCCGAGGCGAACGGGGAGCCGACGAGGATCTCCGCGGTGTCCCCCGCGGCGTACGTCTCGACGTCCGGAACGAGGTTGACGGCCTCGAGTTCGACGCCGCGGCTCGGCACGCTGTCCTTGGCGCCGCTGACCCAGCGGGTCAACTCGCTGCGGCTCCGGCGCCCCGAGTCGTCGAAGACCTGGGCCGAGATCCGGTAGCGGCCACCCTCGTCGGCTGCGAACTCACAAGCCACCGGCGCCGGGCCCGAGGTGGTCACACAGGTCTCAGAGTCCAGGGCGACCTCCGCCCAGGCGCCGTCCACGTGCCTCCAGACGATGCGCTCGGCGGTCACCTCTAGGGCTCGACCCCCAACGGGGTTGCCGTCGAGGTCGGTGACGATCGCCTCGACGTCGATCCCGTCGCCGGCGCTCACGAAGGCGCTGGCGGAGCGAACACCGACGTAGAGGTCGGCGGCATGAACGAGGAGGTCCGCGTCCGATGACCACCCTTGGCGGTTCACGTCGAACACTGTTGCCTCTGCGGTCACCGCCACCGGGAGTCCTTCGCCGTCGTCTGTGACGTCGATGCGCAGGTAGTGGCTGCCGTCGGCGCCGGTCGTTCCGAAGTATTCCTCGAATTCCGACGACCGGCGCCCATCGTCGTAGTAGTACCACCACGGCCGCCAGACACCGAACGTGAACTCAGGCCAGTCAGGCGGCGCGTACGATCCTCGCCGCGTGGTGACCCACCAGGTGACCTCGGCGTTGCGGAGGGCGCCACCGGAGAAGTAGCGGGCATCGACCGCCACTTCGGCAGGCTCGTCGATGAAGTGCGGGCCGGCCGACTCGACTCGTGCCTCCACCTCGAACTCGGGCCGTCGGAACTCCTGGACCTGGAAACCGTGGATGTACCGGTCATCGTCGGAGACGCCCGCGCCGGTGAGCCGGAACTCGATCCGGCTCCAGCCCAGGTTCGCCCGCTCGCTCAGCTCCAAGGCGAGGTCGAAGCCGCCGAGGTCGTCGGTGCGGACCACGCCGCTGCCGAGCTCGCGGCCGAACGGTCCGGACGCCGTGTAGGTGATCGGCGTTCCAGGGGGAATGACCTCAAGGCCGCCGTCTCCGGTGAGGTCGAGGTGGCGAACCCAGCCCTTCAGGCGCACCGTCTCTCCGGGGCGGTACATGCCGCGGTCATCGGCGGTGTGCCAGATCGTCTGATCCTCCAGCGACTCCCAGACGATCACCGGGTTAATCGCTCGATCCGTCCCCAGCGAGGCGACGATCCCTTCGAAGCCGTCCGCGCCGGTCGCGGTGCGGACAAGGCCGTCGGCGCCGGTAACGAGCGGAGGGCGCCGGTCGCCGAGTTGGATCTCGACCCCGGCCAGCGGGTCGCCGGAACGCAGGTCGGTGGTCCACACGACCACGTCGAGGCCGTCCTCGACAAGGTCGACGCCGATGTCGGTGTCCTGAATCCAGGCGATCGCCCTGGCGCTTCGATAGCGGTCCGCGGTCGCTGCGAGCCGCCCGGCCCCTTCGACGATCATCACCACGTGACCGTGCCCGCCCTTGAGGACGCCGGAAAGGTCGATGGGGACCTCGGTCAGAGCATCGTCGCGGATCCCGGTGCGGATCGTCTCATCTGTCGTCAGAGGCCACGGCACCATGGGCTCGGGCAGAATCTGTTGATATCGGGCGCGGGACGCGAAGTCCAGGTACGACTGGAAGTCGTCCGGATCCACGGCATAGAGCCGGACACGGAGTTCCTCCCACTGGCGCACGATCACCGGAGTCGTCTGCCGCACCCCGAGCGGGTCGACAGTGGCGAACCCTCCACCCAAGTACCAGATCAGGGGCTCGGCCTCTTCGATTTCGAACGTGACCGTCTCGGGGTCTCCCAAACTCTGACCGAACTCGTCGCCCACCGTCGCCGGGATCACCACCTCGTAGATGGCACCGCCTGTCGTGGAGCCGTCGATGGCCAGGTAGGGACCGTACGCCGAGATCGCGGCGTCGGGGATTCCCGGCGTCACAGTGATGTCAGCGGCAGCCACCGTCGCCGCATCGAGCCGGTTGTTGAAATAGACCTCTAGAGGCCACCCCAGAGGGCAGGACCATGTCGAGCAGTTCGTGCCCTCCACCCGCAAGGGCGCGTACGTGCGGGCCTCGATGGTGGACGAGTCTCCGCTGGTGTTCGGCCCCTCCGCGGACGGCACATGGGGACCGACAGTGATGCTGATCGGGGTGTCGGGCTCGAGCGGGGCCACAGGTCGGAAGGCGACCCAGGTGTCTGCGAGAGCGCGCCCGGCTTCTCGCTGAATGCGTTCGTCACCGCCGATCTCGGCGGCCGTGGCGAGACGGAGCGCGCGCTCTTGGCCGTCGGCGCGCAGTGTGATGACCTCGAGCACCGCGGCGGGCTCGACCCGCTGGTCGAAGGTAGCGAGGAAGACCGGCTCCAACCCGAGGGACTCGAGGCGGCTGTACGCGTGGGTGAGCCGCGTCACAGTCGGCGAGGGTGTCTCGAACTCGAAACCGAACGTCTCGGCGAGTTCGCCGCCGGACTGCGACTCGGTGCCCCCAGGGATCTCGACGGTGTAGCTCGTCGCCATCGGCAGTCGGTCGAAGATCTGCTGGTCGTGCTCGAAGCGGAGCGTGCGGGTGCCGATCCACTGCCAGCGACCCGGCAGCGGCGGCGTGATCTTCGCCGGAACCTCGAGGTCGTCGAGTTGGCCGAGCGTGGCCAGCGGCACCATCGGCTGGTTGAAGGTGATGCTGATGAAGGGAGCGATGCCCACTTCGCCTTCGGGCTGGACCCTCAAGACCTCCAGCGGTCCGGTAACGACAGCCGGTGCTGCGATGTCCGAGCCGGCTGGGAACGGCTGATCGACGGTCCTGCCGGTGCGAGGAGGCGGCAGCGACTCCGCCGGACGGTTGAAGTCGACGGCGCCAGAGTCGTCGACCTCCCACGGCGGCAGCCGGTCCAGCACCGCGCTGATCTCCTCGTCGCCCAACGCGGTGCCTTCGACCCGGTTCACCGCCGGCGGACCGTCGGTGGCGCTCTCCTTGCCCTCGCTCAGGTGAATCGTGAGAGGCTCGACTGCCTCAGATACGGCGTCGCCATGAGTCGCAGGCCTGGTGACTCCCGGAGCGACGAGTGTGGGATCTGCCGGGGCCGCGAGCGTTGCGGCCGCCGCGGCCGGATGCAGGGGAACTTCTGGACCCGGAGTCGGGGAAACGGCGGCGCGCCCGCCGCCCTCATCGGTCGCCCGCGCGCCGACATCCGGGGAGGTGCCGGCCAGCAGCGCCGCGGCCACCCCGACGGCCATGCAGCGCCTCAGCATCTTCCTCACAGGCACCAACTATCCCACACGCCCGCCCCGTGCCGTCGGCCGGCAACGCAGCCACCTCAGCAGCTTCCCCGTG
>JAPPKQ010000389.1 GCA_028819945.1 bacterium
GGGTCCTCGCCGGTGATGCGCGCGTACATGTCGAAGAGGTTGCCGTACTTGGCCCGCACCACCTCCGCGCCGTCACGCGCCAGCGCGTCGGAGAAGTCCAGGTAGACGCCGTTGCGCAGCGGCCCGACGCCGCGCCCGGCGTCCACGACCGCCTTGGCGTTGCGCGAGGCCACGTCGCGCGGCACCAGATTGCCGAAGGCGGCGTAGCGCTCCTCGAGGTAGTAGTCGCGTTCGGCCTCGGGTATGTCGGCCGCTGCTCTCGTGTCGTCGAACGCATGTGGCACCCAGATGCGGCCGTCGTTGCGCAGCGACTCGGACATCAGCGTCAGCTTGGACTGGAAGTCGTCGCCGGCGGGGATGCAGGTTGGGTGGATCTGCGTGTAGCAGGGGTTGGCGAAGAGGGCGCCGCGCCGGTGCGCCCGCCAGGCGGCGGTGACGTTGCACATCTTGGCGTTCGTCGAGAGGAAGTAGACGTTGCTGTAGCCGCCGGTGGCCAGGATGACGGCGTCGCCGGCGTGGGCGGTCACCTCGCCGGACAGCAGATCCCGCACCACGATGCCGGCCGCCCGCCCCTCGGCGACCACCAGGTCGAGCATCTCGGCCCGGGTGTGCAGGTCCACGGTGCCCGCCGCCACCTGCCGCATGAGCGCCGAGTAGGCGCCGAGCAGGAGCTGCTGGCCGGTCTGGCCGCGGGCGTAGAAGGTGCGGGAGACCTGGGCGCCGCCGAAGGAGCGGTTGTCGAGCAGGCCGCCGTACTCGCGGGCGAACGGAACGCCGGCCGCCACGCACTGGTCGATGATCGCCAGCGACGTCTCGGCGAGGCGGTACACGTTGGCCTCGCGGCTGCGGTAGTCGCCGCCCTTGATGGTGTCGTAGAAGAGCCGGAAGACGCTGTCGCCGTCGTTCTTGTAGTTCTTGGCTGCGTTGATGCCGCCCTGTGCGGCGATGGAGTGGGCCCGGCGCGGCGAGTCGTGGTACGTGAAGGCCTTGACCCGGTAGCCCAACTCGCCGAGCGAGGCCGCCGCCGACGCCCCGGCCAGGCCGGTGCCCACCACGATGACGGTGAAGCGGCGCTTGTTGTTGGGGTTGACGAGGCGCAGGGCGAACTTGTGGTCCGTCCAGGCGTCCTCGATCGGCCCCTCGGGCAGGTGTGCGTCCAGACTCCCGATCACGGCGCGCCTCCCGTTGCGCCGAGTGCCTGCCCGGCTGCGTGTTCGGCTTGTTCCAGGCGTTCCCGGACCACCGACCTGCCGCCGTCGTCGATCACGCCGGCTTGCACGAGGATCGGGAAGCTGAGGTTGCCGACCAGGATCACCGCGGCGAAGGCCTGCGCCAGCCGTCGCCGCAGCGGGTTCCAGCGCGGGCTGTTGATGCCGAGACTCTGGAACATGCTCCAGGCGCCGTGGTAGATGTGCACCGCCAGGGCCACGTTGGCGACGATGTACCAGATGGCGACGGGCAGGTTGGAGAGGCTCGCCACCACGTTGTGGTACGGGTCCCCACGGATGTAGTCCGGGTTGAAGTGTCCCCAGGTCAGGTCGGCCAGGTGGTACACGACGAACAGGCCGACGAGGGGACCGGTCCAACGCATGGTGCGCGAGGCATAGTTGGCGGCGATGTAGTCGCGGCCCCCGGCGTAGCGCCGGTCGGCCGACCGGCTCATCCGGGTGAGGCTGTAGGCCGAGTGGATGTGCAGGCCGAAGGCGGCGATGAGGCCGATTCGCAGGCCCCAGAGCACCCAGGTGCGAGGGATGACCTCGGTGCCGAGATCGCGCAGGGTCTCGGCGTACTCGTGGGTCTCCCACGGGCCGTCGTAGAGGTGCAGGTTGCCGAGCATGTGCACCAGCACGAAACCCAGCAGGGCGAGACCGGTCAGCGCCATCACCCACTTCTTGCCCACCGCCGACTGGTAGAGGTTCAGCGGCCACGGGAGCTCCCGGCGCACCGATCGCCGGCGTTGCCGGCTTGCTGGCCTGTTGGCAGTCGGCGTCGGGGTGGCTGAACTCAGCGTGCTGCTCCTGCGTGCGGTCGCGGGGCGGATCCGGGGGACCGGCGACTCGGTGGGGCTTTGCGGGTCGTACGTTACCGGCGAGAACCCCCGTCGCCGGGAAACCTCCAAAAATCCCCGCTCCCGCACTTGATTTTGGCTGAAACATCCGGCATACTCTCTATTACACGCTTGTAATTACACAGGTGTGAATAGACCTGTGGACAACACAGGTGCCAACAGGTGCTCGGACGGCTGCCGGAGGCAACCACGTCGGGGTTTCCCCTGGGTCCGAGACTCCAAGGATCGAGAGGATGTCCGGATGTTCACCCAGGAGTTGCGAGTCCAAGATCCGTGGAAGCAGTACGCCAACTGCCTCGGGGTGGATCCCGATCTGTTCTTCCCCGAACGCGGGGCGTCCACCAAGGAGGCCAAGCGGGTCTGCAGCGCATGCGTCGTGCGTACGGAGTGTCTCGAGTACGCCCTCGAGAACGGCGAGAAGTTCGGGATCTGGGGCGGTATGAGCGAGCGGGAGCGCCGTCGCGTGCGCCGCGAGCGGGCCCTGGCACGGCGGCAGGCGAGCGGCTCCGCCACGGCCTGAGTGACCTCCGGCCGGCAAACAATTTTCGCCTGCTGCCAATCTCCCCGAGCGCCGAGCGGGTAACCTGAAGTCGTGGCAGTAATCGGAACGACCGAGTTGATCATCATCCTGGTGATCGTCTTGGTGATCTTCGGCGGTGCCAAGCTTCCGAAGCTTGCGCGGTCGCTCGGGCAGGCCCAGAGAGAGTTCCGCAAGAACGCCGGTGACGAAGTCGAGGAATCGGCCTCGAGCGGATCCGCCGACACCAAGAACAGCGACGCCTGACGCCCTCAGAGGCGCACCGGCTGATCAGGCGACGGCTGCGGGCCTCTCGTCCACGGACCGCTGCATCCGCTCCTGCTGCCGGCGGCGCTGCAGGCGCCGGCGCTGGCGCTCAGAGGCGCCTCCCCAGACGCCGTGCGAGATGTGATTGGCGAGTGCGTACTCGAGGCACTCGTCGATCACGGGGCACTCGGCGCAGATCTTCTGGGCGCGCAGGACGCCCACGCCGTCAGAGGGGAAAAAGACATCCGGGGACTCGCCGGAGCAAATGGCTCGCCCCATCCAGCCCGTGCTCGGCATCCTTGACGGCACGGTTGTGGTGTCCATTGCGCTTAGTACGGACCGATTCGGCTAAAGGCCCGGTAAAGGACGGGCGACCGCCGGAGGATCACCCGCTGATCGGCGGCGCCGACGATTCGGTCGGCGCATCACGCGGCGGTAGCCTTGAGGCACCGATCGCCTCGATGCCGAGTTCGCCGGGGTGCCGGAAGGAGTGTTCATGACAAGCGTCGGGCCCGACTACGAGCAGGAACTGCCGCCGCCGGTCGGCCACGTCAAGGTCGTCTACGAAGGCCCGGTCGCGCCCCACTGGGATTTCCGGTCGGACTTCGGCGACAGGCAGCTCATCGACGACTTCCGGATGCGCGCCCAGGCAAGACTGCTGCTGCTGCCCAGGGACGATCCTCAATTCCGCCGCAACAGGGAGCGGATCAATCGGGACGCCGTGCGCCAGAACCTCCTCATCGAGTGGGATCTCGGCTACGCCGAGGACGAGTTCGACCCCTACAGCGAGTCCTAAGGGAGAGACAAGTGGCCATCGGCGCACGCGTCGAGACCTCCTCGCCCACCACGGGTGTGGAGACGCTCGGCGAGTTGCCCGAGTCAGCAGTCCGCTACCTGAACCGCGAACTCTCCTGGCTGGACTTCGATGCCCGGGTGCTGCATCTGGCGCGTGACGAGAGCATCCCGCTGCTGGAGCGGCTCCGCTTCTGCGTCATCGCCGCCGGGAACCTGGACGAGTTCTTCCAGGTGCGGGTGGCGAGCCTCAAGGCGCGGATGGCCGAGGGCCGGCTGGAGCGTTCCGTGGACGGGTTCACGCCGCAGGCGCAACTCGCCGGCATCCATGCCCGGGTGGAGACGCTGCTGGAGGGCCTCGAGAGCGTTCTCCGCTCCGCGATCCTTCCCACGCTGGCGGCAGAGGGAATCCGGGTCGTGGACTGGAGCGATCTGGACACCGACGACCGGAAGTTCCTCGAGGGCGAGTTCGCCGACCGGATCTACCCGATCCTGACGCCTCTGGCAGTGGATCCCGGCCATCCCTTCCCGTACCTCTCGAACCTGTCCACGAGCCTCGGCGTGCGGCTGGTGGATCCCGAGAGCGGGCGGCGCTGCTTCGCCCGGATCAAGGTGCCGTTCACCTACGGGAGGCTGTTGAGCCTCCCCGACGGCGAGCGGTTCATCCCCATCGAGCAGGTCATCTCGGCGCATCTCGAGGCGCTCTTCCCGGGCATGGAGATCTTGGAGCACGCCTGCTTCCGGGTGACGCGCAACGCCGACCTGTCCGTCGACGATCAGGAGGCCGAGGACCTGCTGACGGCGGTGGAGGCCGAACTGCAGAGGCGCCGGTTCCGCGCCGTGGTCCGCCTGGAGATGTCGGCGACGGCCTCGGTCGCCATGCGCAACCTGCTGATGGACGAGTTGGACGTTCTGCCCGACGACGTCTACACCACGGATTTCCTGCTGCACGTGGGGGGCCTGAGCCAGCTGTGCAAGCTCAAGCGTGCCGACCTGCTGTGGTCGCAGCGCCACCAGTTCGTGCCGGCCCCGCTGCGGCCCACCGGCGAGGGCACCCCGGACTTCTTCGCCGCCATCCGGAACGCGGACGTGCTGGCACACCACCCCTACGACTCGTTCGGCGCCTCGGTGCAGGAGTTCATCCACCAGGCGGCGGAGGATCCCGACGTGCTGGCCATCAAGATGACCCTCTACCGCACCGACGGCGACGGCGACATCGTGGAGGCGCTGGTCTCGGCCGCCGAGAGAGGCAAGCAGGTGGCGGTGGTCGTGGAGTTGAAGGCCCGCTTCGACGAGCAGGCCAACATCGGCTGGGCGCGACAGCTGGAGAACGCCGGGGTGCACGTGGCCTACGGGCTGGTGGGGCTGAAGGTGCACGCCAAGATCTGCCTGGTCGTGCGTGCCGAGCCCGACGGCATCAGGCGCTACTGCCACGTCGGCACCGGCAACTACAACGCCCTCACGGCTCGGACCTACGAGGACCTGGGGCTGCTGACCGCCGATGAGGACATCGGCGCCGACCTCTCGCACCTGTTCAACCGGCTCACGGGCTACGGCCACGGGTTCACCTACAGCGAGCTCGTGGTGGCGCCCGAAGGGGTCCGGCCGCACATGGCCGAACTCATCGCCGCCGAGGCCGCGCACGGGGAGCAGGGTCGCATCACCTTGAAGATGAACAGCCTCGTGGACGCCGAGATCATCGACGTCCTGTACGCCGCCTCGGCGGCCGGGGTCCGCATCGACCTGCTGGTGCGAGGGATCTGCTGCCTGTGCCCCGGTGTGCCGGGCCTGTCGGAGACCATCAGCGTGCGGTCGGTGGTCGGCCGCTACCTGGAGCACTCGCGCATCTACTTCTTCGGCAACGCCAACGGCGTGGGGCGGCCGGTGTACCTCATCGGCTCGGCCGATCTGATGCCCCGCAACCTGAACAGCCGCGTCGAGGCCCTCGTGCCTGTGCGCGACCCGCGGCTGCAGGCCCGGCTGCAGCGCATCCTCGACACCAGCCTCGACCACGACGCGCGCGCCTGGACGCTGCACCCCGACGGCACCTGGGAGGCGCCGCCCCCGGGCACCGTCTCACCCCACGACACCCTGCACGACATCCCCGGCGTTCCCGCAGCCTGAGTCCCGGCGCAGCCCGCGCCGCTC
>JAPPKQ010000458.1 GCA_028819945.1 bacterium
GGGCAGGCTCTGCGCCGGAATGACGGCGCAGGCCGATCAGCGAACCCCTCCGGCGTCCCGCCGGGCCCGCGGGCAGCAGTCGGTGGCGCAGAAGTCGGGCCAGGGACCGGAGTCACCCAGGGCGCGGCGCGGTGTGCCCGGGTCGAGCCGCTCGCGGACCAACTCCACGATCATGTCCACGAAGGCGGGATGGGTGCCCACCGTCGGCGAGCGCACCAGGCGCATGCCCATCGCCGCGGCGGCGCCGGCCGCCTCGTCGTCCAGGTCGTGGATCACCTCCATGTGGTCCGACACGAACCCCAGCGGCACGAGGACCACGTCGCCGACGCCCTCCCGGTGCAGCCCCTCGAGATGGTCCACGACATCGGGCTCCAGCCACGGCACCTGCGGCGGTCCGCTGCGGCTCTGGTAGACGAGGTCCCAGCGCAGCGCGTCTCCGGGCCCCGGCGGCACACGCTCGGCGATCAGCGAGGCCGCCTCGCGCAGCTGACGCTCGTAGGGTGCGCCCGTCGCCATGGCCGTCGGGATGCTGTGTGCCGTGAACACCAGGCGCGGCCCGGTGCCCTCGGCGCTCCCAAGGCGCGACAGCGCGCCTCGCACGCCCTCGGCCGCGGGCTCGATGAACCCGGGATGGTTCCAGTAGAGGCGCAGCTTGTGAACCTCCGGCTCGCCGCCGCAGCCGGCGACGGCACGGGCGATGTCCTCCCGGTACTGGCGGCAGCCCGGATACGAGCCGAAGGCCGAGGTCACGAAGGCCAGCGCCCGGCGGACGCCATCCGCCCGCATCGCCTCCACCACCTCGGCCAGCATCGGATGCCAGTTGCGGTTGCCCCAGTAGACGGGCAGGTCCACCCCGGCCTTGCCGAGAGCCGAGTCGAGGGCGGCAACGAGCCTACGATTCTGGTCGTTGATCGGGCTGCGACCCCCGCGCCGCAGGTAGTGCTCGGCCACCTCCTCCAGCCGCCGGGTGGGGACGTCGCGGCCGCGGGTCACATTGCGGAGGAAGGGCATGACCTCCTCGGGACCCTCGGGGCCGCCGAACGAGACGACGACGACGGCGTCGTAGTCCGGTGACGCAGCGGTGTGGAGACCCATCGACCGACACCGTAGGCAGGCGCGCCCCGCAGCGCGCCCCGGGGCGCGCGGGGCCGACCGGCGCCTCCCGCAGGCGCCGCCGGGCAGTGCTGGATTTGGAGGTCGTGCGAGCGACGCGGTAGGGAGATTGCACCGATGGGTACGAATGACGCTCCCTGTCGCCCCGGGCGCCGGGGTTGGCTCACCGCGGTCGCGGTTGTGGCCGGTACTGCCGCGCTCGCTTCCGGAGCCACGGCGCAGGAGTCGGCGGTCGAGGAGGTGCCTCCGTACACGAATCCCCGGCTGGCGGAGCAGGACCTCGCCTGGTCGGAGGAGAATCTGGAAGCGGCCAGACGCAGGCTGGCACAGCGCACCCAGGAGTTCGATCTGCTCGTCGCGGAGGCCTCCGACCTCGTCGGGCTCGAGCAGAGCCTGGTCAACGACGTGATCGAGGCTCGGAACCGTGCCGCGGAGTTCCTGGTGGTCTCCTACATGACCGGGCGGTTCGGGGCGCTCACCGCCGAGTTGCTGGCCCTCGAGCACCTCATCGACGCGCTCTACCTGCAGAACCTGCTGGCGGCTCGGGCCACCGCCATCGCCGACGCCTACAGCGACTACGACCGCCTGCTGGCCGAGGCCGGGGATCGCCTGCTCTTCGTGCTGGATCGCATCGAGGTGGTGCATCGCGACATCCAGCTGGCGCACCGCGACATCCCGCTGCTCGAGGAGCGGCTCGCTGAGGCTCGCTGGGTGGCGTCGGTCGCCGAGATCCATGCCGTGGCCGAGGGAGAGCTGGCCCGCCGCGGGCGCCGCGATCCCACGCCGGCGCAGTGGGAGGCGCTACGGCAGTGCGAGTCGTCGGGCAACTACCTCGTCAACACAGGCAACGGCTATTACGGCGCCTACCAGTTCGATCAGCCGACCTGGGAGTCCGTCGGCGGAAGCGGGCGCCCGCACTGGGCCGAACCGGTCGTGCAGGACGCCAGGGCCCGGCTGCTGTTCGCACGGCGGGGCTGGCAGCCATGGCCCATCTGCGGGCGTCACTTGCGCTGAGGATCAGGCGGCGCCGCGCCGGCGGCCGGCCGGTTTCTTCGACCCGGGCGCCGTGCAGGCCGGCGGCCGGGTTGGCCCGACGGGTCGCCGTGAGTGGCGCCTAGTCGCGGACGATCGTCTCGCCGAGCCCTTCGCAGGTCCGCCGGCGGGTCGCGGCGAACGCGTTCGCATCGAGGCCCTCGGCGAGTTCGGTGGCGATCCGCAGGGCCTCGCCGGTGGCGTCGGTGGCGCCGGCCTCGTCGAGGAAGCCCGCCTCGACCGCTTCGCTCGGCGAATAGACCCGGGCGGTGTTGCACGCCCGGGTGAAGTGCCGCGGCGACAGCCGTGCGCGGGCGAGCGCAACGACGAGTGAGGGCAGGGGGATGCCGATGGCCACCTCGTTCAGTCCGATCTTGTAGGTGCCGGCGGAACAGATCCGGATGTCACAGCAGAGCAGTAGGACTGCTCCCCCGGCCAGGGCGTGCCCGGTGCAGGCGGCCACGATCGGGCGGGGAAACTCCGCGAGCCGCAGGAAGCTCTCGCCGCCCTTGCGAAGCAGATCGTTCGCGGCGGGGCCACCGCCCCGCATCACGTTCAGGTCGAGTCCGGCGCTGAACACCCCCGGCCGCCCGGCCAGCACGACCGCCCCCGCGCCGGCCTCGGCGGCGTCGAGCGCACCGAACAGGCTGTCGAGGAGGTCCGGCGTCAGGGCGTTGACCTTGCCGTCGTCGATGCTGACGAGCGCCACCGGGCCCACCATGCTCATCGTGACAGGCGTGTCACTCACGTCGGGCCTCTCCGTTCTCTCGCCGCTCCAGCCGGCCCAGACGCCGCCCCCGCGGCAGTGCCGGGTCCGGCCGGGCCGGCCGAGCCTATATCCTGCGTGCTGTGACCACCGATTCGAATTCCGGTTCCACCGCCACCGCCACGTCCACGATCCTGCAGGTGACCGACGACGCCGCCGAGGTCGTGCTCGGCGCGCTCGCCGAGGAGGCCGACGGCGCGGCCCTGGGGCTGCGCGTCGCCATCTCGGGCACCGAGATGGCGCCCAGCATGACGTTCGAGTTCGGCTACGACCTGTCGCTGCACGAGATCGGCAACCTCGACGGCGACGACGTCGCGTACGAGGCGGCCGGGCTGACCGTCATCATTCCAGGGGACTCCGTCGAGAACCTCACCGGCGCCACACTGGATGTTCCCAGCAACCCGCTGCAGGGCGGCCTGGTGATCCGCAACCCCAACCGCCCCGACATGGTCGACCGCATCGACCTCTCGGAATCCGACTCGGTGGTCGAGCGCCTCCAGAGCCTGCTGAACAACCACGTCAACCCGTCCCTGGCCGCCCACGGCGGGTACGTGGAGCTCGTGAAGGTGGAGGACAGCAAGGCGTTCCTGCTGATGGGGGGCGGCTGCCAGGGCTGCACCATGAGCGCCGCCACACTTCACCAGGGCGTCGCCGCGATCATCTCCCAGCACGTGCCGGAGATCATCGACGTGATCGACGTGACCGATCACGCGGCCGGCGAGAACCCCTTCTACCAGTAGAGCCCACCTCCGGCGGGGTGCCGGGCGGGGCGGGCAGGAATCAGCCGAGTGCCTCCAGCGCGGTCGCCGCGATCGAGGACGCGTCGAGGCCGCAGGCCGCCAGGATCTCGTCGGGCTTCCCGTGCGGCAGGTAGGAGGTGGGGATCCCCAGGATCCGCAGAGCCGGCATGGTTGCGGGATGGTCCATGGCGCTCAGGGCCGTTGCGATGCCGGCGCCGGCACCGCCCTCGCGGATGCCGTCCTCGACGGTCACCACGAGCGCGTGCGACCGGGCATCGTTCAACATCGCCTCATCCAGCGGAGTCACCACCCGCACGTCCCAGACCGAGGTGGAGATCCCGTGGCTCTCCAGCTGTTCGGCGGCCTGCTCGGCAGCCTCCAGCATCTTGCCCACCGCCAGCAGGCAGGCCGTCTCGCCGCTGCGCACCTTGCGGCCGGCGAGCCCGTTGCCCACCTCGCCCTCGGCGACCTGGCGGGCCGCGGTCTTGGGCCAGCGGATGGCGACCGGCCCGTCGGTCATGTCCAGCGCCTGTGACAGCATGACCTCCAGTTCCTGGTAGGAGGAGGGGGCCATCACGCACATGCCCGGGACCTTCGTGAGCAGCGCCATGTCGAGGAGCCCGTGGTGCGAGGGGCCGTCGTCGCCGGTGATCCCGGCCCGGTCGATGCAGAACACCACCGGCTGGCGATGCAGTCCCACGTCGAGGTTCACCTGATCGAACGCCCGCGTGAGGAAGGTGGAGTAGATGGCCACCACCGGGCGCAGGCCGCCCATCGCCATGCCGGCGGCCGAGGTGACGGCGTGCTGCTCGGCGATGCCCACGTCCACGAAGCGATCACCGAAGCGATCCTTGAAGGTCAGCAGCCCCGTCGAGTCGGGCATGGCGGCGGTGATCGCCACCAGGTCGGGGCGGGACTCGGCCTCCTTCACGATGGCGTCGGCGAAGGCCTGGGTGTAGCTGCCGAGCTTGGTCTGGGAGGTGTCGTGCATGCGCTTGACGGGGTCGCGCTCCGCGGGGGCGTAGCCGCGCCCCTTGTCGGTCAGCACGTGCACGACGACCGGCCCCTTCAGCTCGGCCGCGTGGCGCAGGCTGCGCTCGAGGTTGCGGATGTCGTGACCGTCGAACGGCCCGGTGTAGCGGACGCCGAGGTCCGAGAAGAACGAGGGCGACTCCTGCAGTTCCCGCACGCCGGCCTTGACGGCGTCGACGACCCGGTCGACGTGCTCGCCGACCAGCGGCAGATCCCCCAGGATCCGCTCGATCCGTTCCTGTTGCTGGACGAACGCCGGGTTCACCGCCAGCCGGGCGAGGCGTTCGCTGAGCCGGGACACCGTGGGGGCGTACGAGCGGCCGTTGTCGTTGAAGATGATCACGACGTCCAGGTTGGAGTGTCCCAGGTTGTTCAGCCCTTCGAAGGCCATGCCGCCGGTCATCGACCCGTCCCCGATCACCGCCACGACGCGGCGCCGGGGCCCGCCCCGCTCCTCGGCGTTCCGGTAGGCCAGCGCCAACCCGTGGGCGTAGCTCAACGAGGTCGACGCGTGGCTGTTCTCGACCCAGTCGTGCTCCGATTCCTCGCGTGACGGATAGCCCGACAACCCGCCCGGCTTGCGCAGTTCCTCGAACATGCGCGAGCGGCCCGTGACGATCTTGTGCACGTAGGCCTGATGGCCCGTGTCCCAGATGATCGCGTCCGTGGGCGAGTTGAAGACACGGTGCAGTGCGAGTGTCAACTCGACCGCGCCGAGGTTCGAGCCCAGATGGCCACCGTGGGTGGTGACCGCATCCACGATGAATGCCCGGATCTCCTCGGCGAGCGTGTCGAGCTCGTTGTAGTCCATCTCCCGCAGGGATGCGGGCGTGATGACCCGATTCAGCAGCATTTTGGAGCCTCGCGGGGATCGTCAGCCGGGGACAATGTGTGGATACCTTAGTGAGGCGAGTTGCACTGAGTCGAGATGCACTGAGGCGAACCTCGCTAGGTCGTCGTGGTGGCGATCTCGTCGGAGCGTCGGCCACGCTCCAGCCGTCGCTTCCGGCGCTGGTGGCTCCAGCGCACCATCGGCGTGGCCCATGCCAGAGCCACCAGGAGGCAGGCGATGCCCGCCACCGCGTCGATCCAGTAGTGG
>JAPPKQ010000229.1:0-3497 GCA_028819945.1 bacterium
ACCTTCAACCGGTTCGACCCGGCCAGCCCGTTCGGCGGCTACCGGGAGAGCGGCTTCGGGCGCGAGGGCGGCCGCCAGGGCCTGCTGCCGTACCTGCACTTGCAGGGGGCACAGCTGTGAGCGCCGCCGGCGGGGGTCTCGGCGTCCCCAAGACCTACAAGATGTACGTGGGCGGGGCGTTCGTGCGCTCGGAGTCGGGACGCACCTACCCGGCGCGCTCGGCGGGCGGCGACCTGCTGGCCCACGCCGTCGCCGGGTCGCGCAAGGACGTGCGCGACGCCGTGCGGGTGGCCCGGGGGGCGCAGGCGGCGTGGGCGGCCCGCACCGCCTACAACCGCGGTCAGATCCTGTACCGGGTGGCGGAGGTCATGGACAGCCGACGCGCCGAACTGATCGGCGAGCTGGCCCGTGCCACCACCGGTTCGGAGGCGGCCGCCGACCCCGCCGCCGAGGTGGACGTGGCCACCGAGCGCTGGGTCTGGTACGCCGGCTGGTGCGACAAGTACCCGCAGGTCCTGGGCGGGGCGAACCCCGTCGCCGGGCCCTACTTCAACTTCACCGTCCCCGAGCCCATGGGGGTGGTGGGAGTGGCGGCTCCCGACGAGGCGCCGCTGCTGGGAATCGTGTCGCGCCTGGCTCCGGCCCTGGTGCCGGGGAACACCGCGGTGGTGCTGGCCGGCGAGCGTCACCCGCTGGTGGCGGTCACGCTGGCGGAGATCCTGGCCACCAGCGACGTGCCCGGCGGTGTGGTGAACGTCCTGACCGGACGCCGGGCGCCGCTGGTGCGGGCGCTGGCCGGACACGGCGACGTGGACTGCGTCGACCTGAGCGGCTGCGACCCGGCGGACCACGACGGCGCCGACGTGGCGGCCGAGGCCGAGCGGCTGGCGGCGGAGACCGTGACCCGGGTGGTGCATGCCACACCCGGCGAGCGCCACTGGCTGGAGGCCGCCGCGCAGAGCCCGTACGCCATCTCGGCCTTCTGCGAGTACAAGACGGTGTGGCACCCCAAAGGCCGCTGAGCCGACCCGTGCGCATGATGCCGTTGTCGGGTCCGGCGCGTCCCGAGGAGTCTCCGCGGTGAGCGACGGCGGGCGCTTCGTGCTCGGCGTGGATCTCGACGGCGTGTGCGGCGACTACATCGGCACGTTCCGGCGGATCGTGGCCGAGAGGTTGGGCGTGTCCTCCGAGTCGCTGACGCGGGACGTCTCCTGGGGATGCAAGGAGTGGGGGATCCGGACCCCCGAGGAGTTCGACGAGCTGCACCGCCACGCTGTCCTGGAACGCCACATGCTGCGGCACATGGATCTGATCCCGGGCGCGGCCGAGGCGCTGTGGCGGCTGTCCGACGCCGGGGTCTGGATCCGCATCGTGACGCACCGGCTCTATGTGAACTGGGGCCATGCCGTGACCGCCGGCGACACCGCCGAGTGGCTCGACACGGCCAGGATCCCCTACCGCGACCTCTGCTTCATCGCCGCCAAGTCCTCGGTGAACGCCGACGCCTTCGTGGACGACGCCCCCCATCAGATCGAGGACCTGCGCGCCGCGGGCCAGACCGCCATCGTGTTCGACCAGCCCTACAACCGTCACCTGCCGGGTCCCCGGGCCGCCGATTGGGGGGAGGTGGAGGAACTGGTGCGCGACCTCGTGGTCGAGCGCACGGGCAGCTACCCGATGCAACTCCCCGGCATCGACCCCGGAGCCGACCGCCTTGCCCGACGCCTCTACCGCCACCCGGAGCGGGCCGCTCCCGACGATGGCTGAGCGAGGCGGGGCCCGGCTGCGGGCGTTCGTGACCGCTCCGCTGCGCGGGCCCGGCTTCGAGGCCCTGCAGCGGTTGGCCGACGTGGTCTACGAGCCGTGGCTGGACTACGTCCCGATCCGCCTCTACGACCCGCCCCGACTGGCGAAGCGGCTCGCCGCGGAGGGAGCCGACCTGCTGATCTGCGAGGCCGACTTCTGCTCCGGGGAGGTGATGGACCTCCCGCTGCGCGCCATCGTGGCCACCCGCGGCGAGCCGTCCAACGTGGATGTGGCCGCCGCCACGGCCGCCGGCATTCCCGTCCTGTACACGCCCGGTCGCAACGCCGACGCCGTGGCCGAACTCACTGTTGCGTTGCTGTTCGCCGTGAACCGGCGAGTGATCCCCGCCGATCGCGACGTGCGCACCGGACGGATCTTCACCGAAACGCTGCCCTACCAGCGCTACCGCAGCGACCTCCTGGCCGGGCAGACCTTCGGGATCGTCGGCCTGGGTGCGGTCGGCCGGGCCGTGCGTGGCCGGATAGAAGGGCTGGGCCTGAAGGTCATCGCCCACGACCCCTACGTCGCCGAGGCGACCCACAGCCTCGAGGGGTTGCTCGCCGCCGCCGACATCGTGTCGATGCACGCCCCGCCCAGTGCCGTGACCACGCACATGATGAGCGCGCAGCAGTTCGCCGCCATGCGACCCGGAGCCGTCTATCTCAACTGTGCCCGGGCGGTGCTGCACGACCTGGACGCCCTGGTTGAGGCGCTGGAGTCCGGGCACCTCGGCGGCTGCGGGCTCGACCACTTCGACGGCGAGCAGCTGCCCGAGGGTCATCCGCTGTGCGGGCGCGACGACGTGGTGCTGACGCCGCACATCGGTGGTGCCAGCTTTCACACCGAGCAGGTGCAGGCCTCGATGGTCGCGACCGACCTGCAGCGGCTGCTCGACGGTGAGCGGCCCGCCCACATCGCCAACCCGGAGGTCCTCTCGTGAACGCCGAAGACCGCGCCGCACCCAGCCGGGCCCGCCAGGAAGCGGCCCGGGCCGTGCTGGAGGCGGCGCAGGCCATGTACGCCAAGGGGCTGGTGGAGGGCACCGCCGGCAACGTGTCGGGGCGTGTCGGCGACGGCACGTTCTGCCTCACCCCGTCGTCGTTGGGCTACGAGGCGATGCGAACCTCCGATCTGGTCTTCGTGGACGCCGACGGCGGTGCGGTGGCCGGCGACGGCCATCCCTCCAGCGAGAAGGCGCTGCACCTGTCCTGCTACCGGCAATGGTCCGAGGTGGGCGGCGTGGTTCACTGCCATCCGCTGTACGCCTCCATGTTCGCGGTGGCCCGCCAGACGATTCCGGCCGCCATCGAGGAGGTCGTGATCTACATCGGCGGCGACGTGGAGGTCTGCGACTACCACCTCACCGGGAGCGACGAGCTGGGTGAGGCGGTGGCGGCGGCGCTCGGCCGGCGAAGCGCCGTGCTGATGGCCAATCACGGGCTGGTGACGGTGGGGCGCGATCCGGCCGACGCCCTGCACGCCGCCCTCGTCGTGGAGCGCACCGCCCACATCGTCTGGGGAGCCCGGCTGCTCGGCACCCCCGGCAGCGTTCCGGAGAAGGTGAACGAGGACTTCGCCGCCGTCTACCGCTGGGTGCGCGAGTCCACCTGGGGCGGCGACGCCTGAGAGGGTCGCTGCGCCGCGCCCGGCCCGAAAAGAAGAGCAGCGGACCGGCGAAGAAGGGCCGGTCC
>JAPPKQ010000229.1:3507-5758 GCA_028819945.1 bacterium
TTTCCCCCGGGGGGGGGGTTCGCTTTTTTGGTGCGCGGGGCGGCGCCGGGCCTTAAATTAACCCCTCGGTACGGGCTAATATGGGCGGGTCCGCTGCTCAGGGCGGTGATGGTGGATTCCCACACTAGTGGTCGCACATTGTGTCCGCAAGGGGTCCCGGCGACGGGTCGCGCCCGGCCGCGACCGGCAGGAGCGTCGGGCGCGCGAGACTGCGCGACGAGGCGATGAAGCGAACCGGTCCGGTCCTGAGTCCAGCCCGGAGCCGACAGAGACAGGGGAGGCCGATGGCACCGTTCGGCAGGGACAAGACGCGAATGCCCACCACCGAGGAGCTGCTGCCCGGCCGCTCCCGGGCCATGCCGGTGGCCGCCACCCACGCCGTGCTGGGCACTCCCACGCAGCCGCCATTCCCGTCCCAGATGCAGACCCTCATCGTGGGGATGGGCTGCTTCTGGGGAGCCGAGCGCCTGTTCTGGCAGGCCGAGGGTGTCTACACGACCGCGGTCGGCTATGCCGGGGGCGGGACGCCGAACCCCACCTACGAGGAGGTGTGCTCGGGGAGAACCGGCCACACCGAGGTGGTGCTGGTGGTGTTCGACCCCGCGGCGACCGACCTCGACGCCATGCTGCGCATCTTCTGGGAGAACCACGATCCCACCCAGGGCATGCGCCAGGGCAACGACGTGGGGACCCAGTACCGCTCGGCCGTCTACGTGGCCGACGACAGCCAGCGGCAGGCGGCGGAGCGGTCGCAGGAGCGGTACGGCCCGGTGCTGGCCGCCGCCGGCCACGGCCGGATCACCACCGAGATCGCACCTGCGCCACCCTTCTATTACGCCGAGGATTATCACCAGCAGTACCTGGCCAAGAACCCTTGGGGCTACTGCGGCATCGGCGGAACCGGCCTGGCCCTGCCGGAGGGCCAAGAGGCACAGCACTGCCCCGGAACGCCGATTGCCGGCGCCGAGGCGGCTGCCCGGTGAGCCGGCCGGATCTCTCCGCCGCATCGCTGCGGCCGGTCCTGTGAGCGCGGTCAGTCTCGACGGCGAACGTCTCGCCGGCGAGATCCGCGAGCAGTTGCGTGGCCGCATCGAGGCGCTGGCGCGCCGGGGTGTGACACCGGGGCTGGGAACCGTGCTGGTGGGCGACGACGGTCCCTCGGCCAACTACGTCGCCATGAAGCACCGGGACTGCACCGAGCTGGGCATGGAATCCCACCACGTGCATCTGCCCGCCGACGCCACCCAGGCCGATGTCGACGCCGTCGTCGACCGCTTCAATGCCGACGACGCCGTGCATGCCTATCTGATGCAGTACCCGTTCCCCGGCCACCTCGACTACGAGGCCGCCCTGCTGCGCGTGGACCCGGCCAAGGACGTGGACGGGCTGCACCCGGTGAACCTGGGCAAGCTGGTGCAGGGCATCGAGGCGCCGCTGGCGTGCACCCCTGCGGGAATCCAGTACATGCTCGAGGCCTACGACATCCCGGTCAAGGGCGCACACGTCGTCATCGTGGGCCGCGGGCTCACCATCGGGCGGCCCCTGGCCAACCTGCTGACTCTGAAGCGCCCGGGCGCCAACGCCGCGGTCACCGTCGTGCACACCGGTGTGTCGGACCTGGCGACCCAGACGCGCCGGGCGGACATCCTGATCGCGGCGGCAGGGTCGCCGGGGCTCATCACCGCCGACATGGTGAAGTCCGGGGCGGCGGTGGTCGCCGCCGGTGTCTCGTTCTCGGGACGCCGGCTGTTGTCGGACGTGGACGACGGCGTGGCCGAGGTGGCGGGATGGCTCTCGCCCCGCATCGGCGGTGTCGGACCCATGACCCGGGCGATGCTGCTGCGCAACACCGTGGCCGCTGCCGAGGGCGCAGCGAGCTGACGCATCCGGCCGGCGTGGCGCTGGGGGGATGCCCGTAGGCTGCACCTCCATGCGAGACGCCACCGGAAGTACGGCCGCGGCACGAATCGCCATCGGCAGCGACGGCGTGCTGCGGGTCCCCGACGTGCCGATCATCCCCTACGTCGAGGGCGACGGCACCGGAGTGGACATCTGGCCGGCGGCCCGGGCCGTGCTCGACGCGGCCGCCGCGAAGTTCGGCAGGCGTATCCAGTGGATGGAGGTGCTGGCCGGCGAGAAGGCCTTCAACGAGACCGGCGAATGGCTGCCGACCGAGACCGTCGACGCCTTCCGGGACTACCTCATCGGCATCAAGGGGCCGCTCACGACGCCGGTGGGCGGCGGGTTCCGC
>JAPPKQ010000461.1 GCA_028819945.1 bacterium
GCCCGTCGAGCGGCTTCGATCAACATGTTCACAGCATCCCATAGGGGTGTGACATTTTTCCCCTATTTTCATGCATTGCTCCGGTATTCTTCTGAGAGATTCTCGTCACCCTCCCAATCGCCGGCCAGCCAGTGCCGGCCGTCGTGGCCCATTGGGCTGGCTATTCGATGGACTCGAGCAACTCGATGCGTTGCACGCTTCTACGAGACGGGCTCGAAGACCAGTTCGGGCAGCACCACTTCCCAGCGGTCGCACTTGTGTGCCTCCTGGTACTCCGGCTCGGACTGGTCGCGGCGGCGCACGAGGACGGCGTGGACGGTCGCGCCGATGCAGCGCATGCCCTCGGGCGGCTCGAAACCCTTGGCCAGCCGCCCCACAACAGTTCCTCGCTGATTCACCAACCCCCATGGTTGGGCCTGCGAGTCGACCCGTAGGGGGTCGTCGGCCGCTAGCGCGGCGATAGCGGAGTGCGTCGGGTCCCGCGGATCCTTGTTGCCGGCGAAGCTCAAGAAGACGTCGCGCGGGGTCAGCCGGCGATGGACGCGCCTCATCGGGGGTGTGGGCGGACCGAGAGCCACCGGCTCGCGCCACCGCGCCGCCGGATGGTCTCGGAGTGCGTCCAGCATCGGGGTGGTCGCCACGAGGCGGGCCAGTGTGAGGGTTCGCCGGGCGCGGGTCATGGCCACGTAGAGGAGGCGCCGCGGCGCGTCCGGGTCCTCCATGGCGCCCGTCTTGTCCCAGGCGCCGTCGAGCACCGCCACATGGTCGAACTCGAGGCCCTTGGCCCGGTGCGCGGAGCACAGCAACAGGCCCTGCCAGCGCCGGCGGGCGTCGCGGCTCCACTCGGCGAGCCACTCGATGAGGGAGTCCACCGGCGTCTCGGCCTCGGCACCACCGGACTCCTCCGCGTACTCGCGGAGGGTATCGCCCAGCATCTCGGTCCAGGGGCCCGTGCGCTGACTGGCCAGCCAGGCTCGCGCCTCTGAGACCGTGATCAGCTTAGACTGGCGCGATCGCAGCCGGCCCAGCAGGGCCTGCGTCTCGCGGAGGTGCCATGTGCTCGGCGGATCCTCGTCGGCCATCTGCACCGCGATGGCCTCCATCTCGCAGATGGCCCGCACCGGAGCCAGGTAGGACCACTCCCGGGCGATGACCGCGCATCGGGCCCAGTCCCAGTCCGCCGAGAGGCTCTCCAGCCGACGAAGCTCGGCCACGACCGCCTGCGCCTGGGCGACGGGCTCACCCGCCGGGTGGAGTACCTGGACTCGTCCCCGTCCGACCGGGTCGAGTTCGGCCCAGTCGCCGCCGGGAGGGTCGCTGCTGCGGGCTCGGGCCGGGCGGATGGGGTGGTCGGCCTTCATCCGCCGGGCCGCGGGCGCGATAACCGCGTTGGCCGCGTCGATGATGTGGCCCGTCGAGCGGTAGTTGGCGAGCAGGTAGTCGGGCTTGGCCCTGTAGTCCTGCTCGAAGCGTCGGATGTACTCGACCGACGCGCCCTTGAACGAGTAGATGTTCTGGTCGTCGTCGCCGACCGCGAAGAGGTTGAGCCGGCCCTCGGCGTCGGGCAGCTTTCGTCCTGCCAACCCCGATATCAGTTCGTACTCGGCCGGGCCGATGTCCTGATACTCGTCCACCAGGATCCAGCGGAAACCGGCCAGCAGCCGGGCCCGCCCCTCCTCGGCGTCCTCGGGCAGGAGACCCTCGCCGCTGAGAACCCTGGCGGCCTCGGCCAGGATCTCGGCGAATCGGCCCTCGCGCTCTTCCTTGGTGGGACGCTCGGTAAGTCCGGAGAAGCTGGCCCCCACGAGGCGCATGGCGAGCCCGTGGCAGGTGAGGACCATGACGCCGCGGGCGTCGTCGCCGATGAGCTCGGTCAGGCGCCTTCGGATATCGACGGCAGCGTGTCGGTTGTAGGCCAGCGCCAGAATGGAGCGGGGATGTTCGCGCCGGGCCCGCACGAGGTAGGCGATGCGGTGCACCAGCGCGCGGGTCTTGCCTGAGCCCGGACCGGCGAGCACCAGCACGTTGGTGTTCTCGCGGTCGTCGGCGACCAGTCCCCGCTGGGCGGGGTCATTGAGGCTCTCCACGATGGCGGACCACGACCTCGATGTGGTCTGCTTAGCGACCTCGGTGCGCTTGCCGGCGAGCCAGCGCCGCTTGAACTCGTCCTCACCGAGCGCGAAGTAGTCCAGTGCGAGCCGCAGGGCGTCCGACAGCGACTTGAGGCCCTGCTCGGCGTACTCGGCCATGACGTGGATCTGGCGGGTCGTCTCGTCGTAGTGGAGCCGCAGCGACTCGAAGTCTGCGTTGGTGAAGCCGCGCTGCCCGGACGCGAGCCGGATGGTCATCGCGGGGCGGAACACGGTCAGGCCCTTGTGGAGCCTGATCACCTCCTGCTCGTGCATCCACAGCAGCGCCCGCTCCATGAGCTTTCCGGCGTCGCGCGTGCGGGTTCCCACCGACTCGTCGTCCTGGATGGCCCGGGTAAGCCTTCCCAGCGTGGTCGCGGCCAAGCAGTCGTTGCCGCGGACGCCGGGCTCGGTCTCGGAGACCAGCAGTCCGAGCAGTACCGCCGTGCCCTCACGGCGCCGCTGGGCGATGCTGCGCACAGAGTGCCAGTCACGCTGGAGCTTCACCGTCACGGCCTCGGGCGAACGTTCCCGCAGTGCGATGCTGCCGACGCCGCCGTCCTCGCCGCGCCCGTCGCGTTCTAGGCCCTTGAGGAGCTGGGTCACATGGTGGACGCTCGCCTGCTGGTGGCCGCGGTCCTTGAGACGCTGTGAGGCCACCCGCAGGTTCAGCGGCGAGGTGTCGCCGCGTGTCAGGTCGGGGGCTGACTCCACGAGCATGTCGAGCAGCCCGATCTCCCGATCGCAGGCCTCGACGAGGCGCCTCTTCGACGACTGGTGCACGCCGACATGCACGAAGGCGGTGATCTGCGTGTCGTCGGAAGCGACGCCGTGGCGCTCCAGGTCGCGGAACGCCCTGAGGAGCTGCTGGCGGCTCATGCCGACGGTGGACATCAGCGTGTCGGTGGAGATGCCCTGGTCGGGGTCGGCTGAGATGAGGGCCTCCACGATCTCCAGGAAGCGGCGGCGGTCGTCGCGGTCGAGGCCGCTTCCGGCGAGTCGCGAGCGGGCCTCGGCGACGGATGCCACCCGCAGCGACGACGGGAAGACTTGAACCCGGTTCTCGTCGCGTTGGAGAAGCTCGGCCTCCTCGAGCCAGGCGACCGCGGTGCGGGCCCGGGTGTCGTCGGTGGCGGAGTCCCGTCGGAACTCCATGTCGTCGTCCTCGTCGAGGATCTCCCCCACGGTGGCGACCACCTCGGCGTCCTTGTTGCGGCGCCGCAGGCGGCGCAGGGCTCGCAGGAGGCCGTGGATGTCGCGCCGAGTGAGCCGCGAGCGCGCCGTCATGGCGAACTGCCGCTCCACGTCGTCGTTGGTGTAGAGCAGCACGCAGTGGGCGCTCTGTTGGTCGCGGCCGGCCCGTCCGGCCTCCTGTAGGTAGTTCTCCAGCGACGAGGGGATGTCGGCGTGGATCACCAGCCGCACGTCCGGTTTGTCGATGCCCATCCCGAAGGCGTTCGTGGCCGCGATGACCCGCAGCCTGCCCTCGACGAAGTCGCGCTGGGTCTCCTTCTTGCGCTCGGGTGGCAGCCCGGCGTGGAAGTGGGCGGCGTCGACGGCCTGCTCACGCAGGAAGCCGGCCACCGTCTCGGTGTTGCGTCGTGTGGAGCAGTAGACGATTGCACCCCCGTCCACGTCCGGTGGCAGATACTGATCCAGCATCCGCATGATGTCGGGGAGCTTCTGCGCGACGGTGGTCTCCACCACCACGAACGAGAGGTTCTCGCGGCGGCTGCCGCCGTCGTGAACGACCAGCTCCTTGCCGAGCTCGTCGGAGAAGTACTTGACGATCTCCGACTTGACCGCAGGCTTGGCGGTCGCGGTCAGGCACAGCACCGGCGGAATCGGCCCGTCGCCGGCGCACTCGCGGATGAAGCGGCCCACATAGCGGTAGTCGGGGCGGAAGTCGTGGCCCCACTTCGACAGGCAGTGCGCCTCGTCGAGCACCCAGGCGCCGATCTCGCGCTGGGCCAGGGTCCGCCCGAAGGTGGCGCTGCGCAGCTGTTCGGGCGCGATCAGCACGATGGCGGCATCGCCGAGCCTCAGCCTCTCGAGCGCGTCCGAGCGCTCCGGCATCGACAGCAGCCCGTTGATGGCGAGACAGGAGAAGATCCCACGCGCCTGCAGTCCGGCGACCTGGTCAGCCATGAGCGCGACCAGAGGCGACACGACGACGGTCACCGCGCCGGTCTTGTGGAACCGTGACAGGGCCGGCACCTGATAGCAGATCGACTTGCCGGTGCCGGTCGGCAGGATGCCCAGAACGTGCTCGCCCGCCATAGCGTCCTCGACGATGGCTTGCTGCAGCGGGCGCCGATCCTCGCCGACGGGGTCTTCCCTGAAGGCATCGAATCCGAAGAAGCGCTTCAGTTCCCGGCAGGCGTCGTGGTGCTCGCGGCACCATTCGCAGCGCCGAGAGGCGCAGGCGGTGTCGCGCAGGCGCCGGATCAGCCGACCGGCCTCCGGGAACTGGTGGCGCACCCAGGGCGCCATGACCGAGTTGCCGGCCCCGGCCGAGTTGCCGGCCCCGGCCGAGTTGCCGGCCCCGGCGGAGGCGCCGCCGCTCTCCTGTCCCGGGGTCTCGCCGCCCGCGGTTGCCGGCGCCACCGAGAGCCAGGCGAGCGCGTAGGCCAGCGGCCAGCCGTGGTCCTCGGCGGCCTCGACGGCTTGCAGCGAGTGAGTCCGGCAGGCAACCCGGTCCAGCGCCGCCCCGACAGCTTCGCGCCCCTCGAGCGCGGACGGCCGCGACGAGCCGCGCAAAGCCTCGAAGAAGCGATCGAAGCCCTCGTGCCCGGCGCCTGAGCACAGCCAGTGCCATGCGGTCAACAGCTGCGGGTCCGTGCCCAGCAGCTTGTCCTGCTGGTTGCCGAACACTTCGAGAGCGAGACGGGCGTCGAGTTCGGGATCGTTGTGCGTCGTCCGATTGAGGTCGCCCTCCTTGTAGTGCTTCACCAGGTGGTGGTAGGGGCGGCCCGGGAAGGCGAGCGGATTCAGCCACAGCGTGTCGACGACGGGCAGCTTCAGCAGCCCCAGGCGGGGGTCGGCGGCTCGCAGGTGCTCCAGGTCGAATCGGATCAGGTTGTGGCCCAGGACGAAGTCCGCGCCCGCCGCCAGCCTGTCCAGCGCGGCCAGTTCATGGGCCAGCCTCGCTCCTGTATTGGAGCAGAGGTGGCCGGCTCCGGTATCGGGCCTTACCGCGGCGAGTGCGTGGATGCGGCCGGTGTCCTTGACGACCTCAAGGTCCACCGAGACGCAGCGTGACAGGCGCACGGACCGCTCCTGCGCGGCGATCCTGCGGTCCAGCGCTTCGGCGTCGACTGCTGCGTCGCTCTCGCCGCGCTTGGGGCGCGAGGCCGCGATGGCTTCAGCGGACTCGGTCGGGTGCGGCACGGAGCCTCGGGGCGAGGTGCTGGGATGCGGGGTGCGGGCTGGCTCGACGGGCTCAGGCGGCGGTCTTCTCGAGGATGTGGACCCCGCAGGCCGATGCCAGGCCGATTACGTGGGCCAGGCCGACTGTGGCTCCTTCGATCTGGCGGTCGCCGGCCTCGCCCCGGAGGTGGGCGGTGACC
>JAPPKQ010000329.1 GCA_028819945.1 bacterium
CCCAGCGCGGCGCCGGCCGCAGCGGCGGCCCGCGCGGCGAGGGGGGCCCCGGCTGGCGCGAGGGCGCCGCCCCGAGCCCGCCTAGTGTGCCCCCGCCCCCGCCGGCCGGCGCCGCCGAGGACGCCGAGGTGCCTGAGGACGCGGAGGCTCCGGAGCTGGCGGATGCCCCTGAGGACGTGGGAGCTCAGGAGGATGCGGGGGAGACGGTGTCGTGAAGGTGGTGCTGCGCGACGAGGTGCCGTCTCTCGGCCGGCGGGGTGACATCTGTGAGGTGGCCGACGGCTACGCACAGAACTACCTCATTCCGAAGGGCCTGGCGATACGCGCTACTCGCGGCTCCGAGCGCGAGGCCGACGCCATGCGCCGCCGCCGCGAGATCGCCGACGCGGCGGTGCTGAGCGAGGCCCAGGAGATGGCCGAGCGGCTCGCTGGGTGCAATATTCGCGTCGTGGCGCGTGCCGGCGAGGCTGGCCGCCTCTACGGGTCGGTGAACGCGGCGAACCTTGCCGCGGCCATCGCGGAGCAGGAACGGGTGGTGCTCGACCCGGAGATGCTGGAGATTCCCGAGCCGATCAAGGAAGTCGGGAGCTACGTGGTTCCCGTGAAACCCCACCCCGAGGTCGCCGCCGAGGTGAACGTCGAGGTCATCGCCGAGGAGTGAGCCAGGAGCGTGGTCGCCGCAACGCTATTGTGCTTTTAGTATTTTTCAGTATAGTTCACTAAGTATCAACCGATCGTTGACGGCGGTGGCCGTTGTTGTGCCCGCTATGGGTGTCTTGTTCACGAGGCAACTTGGTCGTGACGACCGTCTTGTCCACAGGCGAGTTGCCGTTGTCCCCTTCCCGTTCGCCATGTGGACCCGGAATTCCACCGCCGCGGACGGGTTCCCTCAGCGGAAATCAACCGGTTATGTGCCTTGCGATCCACTGGTGCGACGGGCAAGCGTTCCCGGACGCTCCAGCGGACGGCTGTGCAGCTCAAACGAACATCTGTACTATGGTGTTCGACGAAGAACAACGGAGGAAGAAGCCAATGGCTTTCGACAACACGGTATCGATCGTAGGAAACGCGACCCGCGATCCTGAACTGCGGTTCACGCCCTCGGGCGCGCCGGTCTGCACGTTCGGCGTGGCGTGGAACCGCCGCTACGAGCGCGGCGGCGAGCAGGTGGAGGAGGTCTCGTTCTTCGACGTCACCTGCTGGCGTTCACTGGCTGAGAACGTTGCGGAGTCCATAACCAAGGGCACTCGGGTCATCGTCTACGGCCGGTTGGACCAGCGCTCCTGGGAGACGCCGGACGGTGAGAAGCGCAACAAGGTGGAGATCGTGGCCGACGAGGTGGCGCCCAGCCTGCGCTGGGCCTCCGCTCAGGTCAACCGCAACGAGTTCCGGGAGGGCAACGGCACGGCCCCGCGGCGGACCGCTGCGCCCGGAGGGAGCCCCGCCCGCGCTGCGGCGCCCTCCTACGGCGACGAGGAACCCTTCTGAGCCGACCGGACCCAAGTCCCCGGCATGCCCGGGGACGTACGGGAATGAGCGGCCTGGCCGGCCGCTAGTCCCCGGAAGCGACTGCGCCGGGACCGCGCCTGCGAGTCTCCGGCCTCTCGGCCCTCGGGCCCCATCGTTCAACTGAACTCCCTCGGCGGGCTCTGTCACACCCCTGTCGCAAATTGAAGCGGTGACCATGACCACCACTTCGAGCACTCTGCAGCCCGGACCCGGTGCCCGCGAGGGCGCCGCGGCAGCGCGCCATGGCGCCGACGACCGGACGGGCCACGGAGCGCCGGGGCGGGTCCCGCCGCACGACCTCGCGGCGGAGCGGGCGCTGTTGGGTGCGATGCTGCTGACCGCCGCGGCCATCGCCGATGCGGTGGAGTTGACCGCCGCGGAGGATTTCTACCGGCCCGCGCACGCCCACGTCTTCGACGCTGTCGCCGCGCTGTACGGCACCGGTGAACCGGTGGACACCGTCACCGTGGCGGCCGAATTGCAGCGGAACGGGCTGCTGGAGGCCGTGGGCGGCGCCGGTGCTCTCGTGGAGATGCAGGCCAGCACGCCGGTGGCGGGCAACGCCGCGCACTACGCCGACATCGTGGCCAAGAACGCCACCCTGCGGCGCCTCATCGGTGCGGCCGGCGAGGTCGCCGAGTTGGCCTACAGCCGGCCCGCGGATGTCGACGCGGCCTTGGATCAGGCCGAGTCGATGATCTTCTCGGTCGCCAGCGGATCCTCGGCCACATCGCTGGAGTCGCTCTACACACTCATCGACAAGGGCGTGGAGCACCTCGAGAAGCTGTACCAGCACGGCCAGAGCCTCACCGGCGTGCCGACCGGCTACGCGGACCTGGACAATCTGCTGCTGGGTCTGCAACCGTCCACGCTGGTCATCCTCGGCGCCCGTCCGGGCATCGGCAAGACCTCCCTGGCGTTGGGCATGGCCGCCTCGGCCGCCATGGACGCCAGCCGGCCGGTGTTGTTCTTCTCCCTGGAGATGAGCCATCTGGAGTTGACCCAGCGGCTGCTGTGCTCCGAGGCGCAGGTCAGCACGCAGAACATCCGCTCGGGGCGCCTCAGCGACAACGATTGGAAGCGCGTCACCGCCGCGGTGGGGCATCTCGCCGATGCGCCGCTGTGGATCGACGACAACCCCAACACCTCGGTTCTGGAGATCCGCGCCAAGGCGCGCCGCAAGCACGCCGAATGGGGCGATCTGGGCCTCGTGGTCGTCGACTACCTGCAGCTGATGGGCGGCCGGATCGGCGCCGAGAACCGCCAGGTGGAGGTCAGTGAGATGAGCCGGGGGCTGAAGATCCTGGCCCGCGAGTTGGAGTGCCCGGTGGTGGCGCTCTCGCAGCTGTCCCGCGCCCCGGAGAGCCGTTCCGACAAGCGGCCGATGCTGGCGGACCTGCGCGAGTCGGGCGCCATCGAGCAGGACGCCGACGTGGTCATGTTCCTGTACCGCGACGAGATGTACAACTCCGACACCTCCGACCGCGGCATCGCCGAACTCCACGTCGCCAAGCACCGCACCGGCCCCACCGGCGTCGTGAAGCTGGCCTTCCTGCCGCATTACACGCGCTTCGACAACCTCAGCCAGCGCTCGTCGGAAGGGGAGTTCTGAGCGCGTGGTCTTCCTCGGCGACGACATCCTGCGCTGGCTCGTCCTCGCCCTCGGCGGCGCGATGGCCGTGGGCAACATCCTGGCCCTCACCCGGCCACGGCCTCCCGGTGGGGCGGGCGAGGACCTGCCGCGCCCGCCCCTGGCGCGGAGTCTCGTCATGATCGCCGTCGGCACGGTTGCGGCCATCTGGGCGTTGGCCAGTCTCGTGGCCGGATAGCTTGACCCGCCATGAGCGAGTTCGTCCACCTCCAGCCCGACACCGCGCCCGGCGTAGCGACGATCCGCCTGGACCGACCGAAAATGAACGCCCTGAGCAATGCGGTGTCAGCGGAGATCGCCGCCGTGGCCGAGGAGTTGCGAGGGCGCTCGGACATTCGCGCCGCCGTGCTGTGGGGAGGCCCCAGGATCTTCGCCGCCGGCGCCGACATCAAGGAATTCCGCCCGGGACGCTCCAGCGGCGCGGGAGCACCCGTGAGTCTGACCGGCGCTCTGCGGCAGCTGGAGTGCATTCCGCAGGTTCTGGTGGCGGCCGTGAACGGGTACGCCCTCGGAGGCGGTTGTGAGTTGGCGATGGCCGCCGACTTCCGCGTGGCGGCGGACGATGCGGTCTTCGGTCAGCCGGAGATCCTGCTGGGCATCATCCCCGGCGCGGGCGGCACACAGCGCCTGCCGCGCCTCGTGGGTCTCAGCCGCGCCAAGGAGATCATCTACAGCGGCCGCCGTGTGAGCGCCGAGGAGGCCCTGGCCATCGGTCTGGCCGACGCCGTGCACCCCGCCGCGGAGACGTACGACCAGGCGGTGGCCATGGCCGAGCGCTTCGCCGCGGGACCCGCGGCGCTGCGGTTCGCCAAGACCGCCATGAACGACGGCTTCGACCTGCCTCTCGACGATGCCCTCGAGCTGGAGACGGCGGAGTTCGTGGCCGCCTTCGCCACCGAGGACGCGCGCATCGGCGTCCAGAGCTTCGTCGAGCACGGCCCCGGCAAGGCCCGCTTCGTGGGACGCTGACGTGGGTTCGCCTGCCGGCGCCGAACTGCCGGCACCGGTCGTCAGCGGCGCCTGGCTGCAGGCCAACCTCGACAAGGTGGTCGTCGCCGACGTGCGCTGGTACCTCGACGGCCGCTCGGGCCGGGCCGCCTATGAGGCGGGGCACATCCCGGGCGCCGTGTTCGTGGATCTCGACGAGGATCTGTCCGCCCCGCCGACCAGATCCGGGGGTCGACACCCACTGCCCGAGCCCGAGTACTTCGCGGGGGCAATCGGCGGGGCGGGCATCGGCGACGGCGACGCCGTCGTGGCCTACGACGATCTCGGCGGCATGGTGGCCGGACGGCTGTGGTGGATGCTGCGGGTGCTGGGCGAGTCGGCAGCCGTCCTCGACGGCGGTCTCGACGCCTGGCCGGGTCGGCTCAGCACCGAGTACCCGGAGGTCACCGCGGCTCACTTCACACCCCGCCGGTGGCCCCGGGAGGCCTTTGCCACCATGGAGGAGGTGGATCGGCTTCGTCGCGCCACCGGGACCGTCGTCCTCGACGCTCGCTCGTCCGAGCGGTACGCGGGGGAGCCGAATGCCATCGATCCCCGGTTCGGCCACATCCCGGGTGCGGCGAGCGCGCCCTGTGCGGCCAACCTGGCACCCGATGGAACGCTCCGTGGCCCTGAGGACCTACGCGAGATGTACGCCGCCGCGGGCGTCGACGGCGAGACCGAGGTGGTGGCCTACTGCGGGTCGGGTGTCAGCGCCAACCTCGACCTGCTGGCGCTGGAGGTGGCGGGCCTCGGCTCCGGCCGGCTGTTCGTGGGCTCCTGGTCGGCCTGGGGGGCCGACGCTGACCGCCCCGTCGCCACCGGCCCCGAACCGGGTTGACCGGACACCCGTCGCCGGCATAGCGGCTGGCGGGCGCCGCGGCTAGCAATCCTCGGCTCCGGCTGCGGGCAGTTCGAAACCCACGGCGGCCCCGCCGGCGGGGGACGAGTCGGCGAAGACCCGCCCAGCGTGCCGTTCGATGATCTGCTTCACGATGGCCAAGCCCAGGCCCGAGCCCGGCGCGGAGCGGGCATCCTCAGTACGGTAGAAGCGCTCGAAGACGAGTGGCCGATCAGCGGGGGAGATTCCCGGGCCGCTGTCGTGAACCTCCAGCCGGCCGCCTTCGCTGCGGATGCGGATCGGCGTGTCCGCGGGGCTGAACTTGGCGGCGTTCCCGACCAGGTTGTCGATGGCCCGCTCGAGAGCGCCGGGGCGTCCCCGGATCGTGCAGTCGCCGACCATCTCGGTGGTCACTTCCCGCCCGGTCCGCCGACGCGCCCGGTCCGCGGCGTCGTCCGCCAACTCGGCCAGGTCGAGGAGACTGGCCGGCTCGTCCCCGGCGCCGGCGTCGCCCGCCAATTCGACCAGTTCCCGTACGAGTTCGCTGAGTTCCCGGATCTCCGTGTTGACATCGACGAAGATCCGTTCCCGTTCGGCCTCGTCCGGTTCGCCCGCCCGCTGCAGTATCTCGATGTTCGCTCTGATGCTGGTGAGCGG
>JAPPKQ010000024.1:0-1248 GCA_028819945.1 bacterium
TCCTGGAGGTGGCCCTGCGCCGCACAGTCGACGGCATCGTGCGGTACGCCGAGTTGCACGGCCACCTGGGCCCGCCACCCGAACCGCTCAAGCGACCCGGTCCGCCCTGCCGCTGGTGCGCCCTCCGGGATGATTGCGCCGAGGGCCAGGAGTACCTCGCCGAAGCCGACGACGACCGCTGAGCGCCGGCACCGCCGCCTCAGCCGGCCGGCGACCGCCACGTCGGCCACCCCGTCCCGTCGTTCCACCCCCGCCCGTCATTCCACCCCCGCCCGTCATTCCGGCGAAAGCCGGAATCCAGTCGGCTACCTTGGCTCCGGCACCAACGGCACGAGAGGGGCACATGGCTCGGCACATCAACGCCTTCCCTGAACTGCAGCGTGACCTGCGCTTCGTCCCCCTCGGCGTCGACGACCCGAAGATGCTGACCCGCGAGCAGATCGACCGCTACAACGCCGACGGCTTCCTGTTCCCCATCGACATCTTCAGCGCTGACGAGATCGCCGAGATCCGGACCTACATCGACGACCTGGTGCCCAAGGCGCTGGCCGCCGGCTGGGGCAACTACGACGTGGTCAACTGGCATAAGCACTGCCGGGGCATCTGGGACATCATCACCGAGCCCCGCATCATCGACGTGGTCGCCGACCTGCTGGGCGACTCGGTGGTGCTGCGCCACAGCCACCTGTTCGCCAAGCTGCCCGGCGACCCCAAGCAGGTCAGCTGGCACCAGGACGCCTCCTACTGGCCGCTGACCCCCAGCCGGGTGGTGTCGGCCTGGCTGGCGATCGACGACACCGACGTGGACAACTCTGCGATGCGGGTGATCCCCGGCTCGCACCACAACGCGCAACTGGTCTTCCACGACAGCACTGACGACGAGAACAACGTGCTGTTCCAGACGGTGCGCGACGCCGAGGACTGGGGCCGGCCGCCGGTCGACCTGGAGATGAAGGCCGGCCAGATCTCCCTGCACAGCGACTGGATCCTGCACGGTTCCGGGCCCAACCACTCCGACCGCCGCCGCTGCGGCCTGGCGATGCGCTACCTCTCAGCCGACGTGCACGCCTACGACGGCTGGAACGCCCACTCGGTGTGGTGCCGCGGCATCGACCCCCGCAACCACTGGGCCAACCACCCCCGCCCCCACGGCGCGCACATCCCCGTCCCCCAAGTCGCCTAGCCCCGGCCCCAGTCTCTTATAAACATATGACCCTGCCGACGACACCATAAGTGTATATATAGGTG
>JAPPKQ010000024.1:1258-5607 GCA_028819945.1 bacterium
CGCATCCCGCTCCGCGACGTCCGTGAGTGGGTCTCGCCGCTCGGCGAGCACGTGCTGCTGTCCGATGAGGTTGCCGCCGCGCTCGCCGCGGCGCAGCCGGTCGTCGCTCTCGAGACGAGCCTCGTCACCCACGGGCTCCCGCTGCCGCACTGCGTGGACGTGACGCTGGACGCCGCAGGTCGCATCCGCACCGGCGGCGCCGTTCCCGCCACCATCGCCATCTCCGGCGGGCACATGGTCGTCGGGCTCTCCGACGGCGAGGTGGACCGGCTCGCCAGAGCCCCCGACACGGTCAAGGCGACACGGGCGAACCTGTCCACGGTCATCGCACGCCGCCAGACCGGCGGGACCACCGTCAGCGCCACCATGCTGATCGCCGAGGCCTGCGGGATCGACGTGTTCGCCACCGGCGGGCTCGGCGGGGTGCACCGGGGAGCGGCGGGCGACGTGCGGCGGTCGCTGTCGGGCACGCTGGACATCTCCGCCGACCTCGAGGAACTCTCCCGGACGCCGGTGAACGTGGTGTGCGCCGGGCCGAAGATCATCCTCGACGTGCAGCTGACCCTCGAGTACCTCGAGACCAACGGCGTGCCGCTCATGACGCTCGGCTCCGACGACGTCCCCGGCTTCTACGCCCGCTCGTCGGGCACCCGCACGCCGCTGCGCGTCGACGACGTCGCCGAGGCCGCGGCGATCATCGCCACCCAGCGCGCCCTGGGGCTGGCGGCCGGGACGGTCACGTGCGTGCCGCTGGCCGCCGAGGACGCCGTCCCGTTGCCGGTCATCGAGAGCGCCATCGAGCGGGCCCTCGACGAGGCGGGCCCCGACATCCGCGGCGGCGACGTCACCCCGTACCTCCTCGAACGCCTCCACACGATCACCGGCGGCGCGACCCTGCGGGCCAACCTGAAGCTCATCGCCAACAACGCCGAGGTCGCCGCCCGCCTGGCGGTCGCGCTCGGCGACGGAGCCTGACGAGAGCGTGGACTGGCCGGAGGGCTGGCGGCCCGATCCGGGCTCGCCGGCGATGGTCGTCGGAGACCTCGCTGTGGACATGACGGCGACGATGGCCTCCGAACCAGCGGGGTGGGATTCGAACAGTCCCACCATGGACCTCAACGCGGGCGGCTCGGCCGGCAACGTGGCCGGAGCGCTCGGCCGCCTCGGCGTGCCCGTCGGGCTCTGCGCCGGTGTCGGCGACGACGCCTACGGCGCGTTCGCCACGGAAGCGCTGCGTGACGGCGGCGTCGACGTGGGCAGCGTCAGCGTCGTCCCCGGTGCGTTCACCCTGGTGGTGATCGCCGTCGCCGACCTCGCCGGTGAGCGCCACTTCTGGCTCTATCCCGCCACCGAGGTGGCGGCGTCGCACCGGTTCGTGATGACCGGCGAGTTGGCGGACCGGGCACGGAACGCCGGGTGGCTGCACGTGTCGGGCGCGGTCCTCAGCGACGAGCCCACCCGGTCCACCGCGCTCGGTCTGATGGAAGTGGCGCGTGCCGCGGGCGTACCGACCTCGCTGGACCTCAACATCCGCACGAGCGACGGGACGGTCGCCGAGGACTACCTGGCGAGCATCCGCCTCGGGGTCACCCACGCCACGGTCGTCTTCGGCTCGGTCGCCGAGGAACTCCCCGCCGTGGCCGGCGGCGCCACGACCGGGGAGAACCTCACCGCGCTCGCGACCGACGGCACGATCGCGGTGGGCCGGATGGGCGCCCGGGGGGCGATCCTGGCCGTGCCGAGCCGCGACGGCGTCGCCCTCGAGGAGTTCGGCGCCCGCGACGTCGAGGCGGTGAGCACGCTCGGGGCGGGCGATGTGTTCGACGCCGGCTTCATCGCCGCCGCCCTGGACGGGCACTCGCCCCGGCGGGCGACCCGCTGGGGTGTCGATCTGTCCGCCGCCTGCGTGGCCTCGGAGGAGACGTACTCGCACCTCCGCCGCGACATGCTCGACGGGCCGGCGGACCCCGCCGACTAGGCAACCGCTGAGCAATGCCTCCGACGCCCCTACCCGTCATTCTGGCGAAGGCCGGAACCCAGGACTTGGCCACCCGACCGGCGCTGCCGGTGGATCGCTCAGCAGGCTCCTAGGCCCAGCTCTCCACGAGCCGCTCCCGGAGCGCGGCACGCTTCGGCTCGGTGACGAAGGCCGCTTCGAGGGCGTCCAACTGCCGGCGCGCCAGCACCGCCCGGTCCCATCCGAAGGCGTCCACCAGGCGGCGCATCTCGTTGGTCACGGTGGTGTCGGTGATGCCTCGCTGGTCGGTGGAGATGCCGATCGAGACGCCCGCCGCCGCCAAGGCGTCGATGGGGTGCTCGGCCATGGAGGGGACGACGCTGAGCTGGACGTTGCAGGACGGACAGGCCTCCAGGTGCACGCCCTCCCGCACCAGGCGGGCGACGAGGTCGGGATCCTCGACCGCCCGGATCCCGTGGCCGATCCGCCGGGGCTGCAGATGGTCGAGGACCTCCCGGACGCTCTCGGCTCCGGCCGACTCGCCGGCGTGGACCGTGAACGGCGCACCGGCGTCACGGACGACCTCGAAGGCCGGCAGGTGAGTCGCCAGCGGGTAGCCGGCCTCGTCGCCGGCCAGGTCAAACGCCACGGGCAGGTCGTCTGTGTGCAGCGCCGTGGCGAGTTGCGCCGTCTCGATGCTCTCGGCCTCGCTGTAGTGGCGGAGCGTGCAGAGGATGACCGCGCAGCTCAGCCCGCCGCGCTGCCAGACGTCCGCCTCCTCGACCACGATCTCGACCACCTCACGGGCACTCAGGTCGCCCTCGATGTGCCGCAGTGGAGCGAAACGCGCCTCGGCGTGCAGCGCATCGTCGACCGCCAGTTGCGCCCGCAGGTCCCGCATGCAGGTGCGCAGACCCCGCTCGGTCTGCAGCAGCTCCACGTGGCCCTCCGTCGAGTCCAGGAACGCGACGAGCGAATCGAACCGCTCCGGGCCGACGAACTCCCGCCGGTACGTGTCGGCGTCGATAGTGGGATCCAGCGCCGCCACCGCCTCGAAGGACATGCAGATGTCCATGTGCAGATGCAACTCGACGGTGCCCCCGAACCTCACCGCGCCCCCCTAACTGCGGGCCTGCGACGCCCGGTCGTCGGGGCTGCGACCGGCGAGGTCCTCGATCGCCGCCGGCGGCCCGGCGTCGCCCGTGTAGTCGGCGGAGACCACCGGCGCCTCGAAGCGGGTGCTGATCGGCACCACGCCGGCCCACCACGGCCCGGCGATGTCGTCTGGCTCGTCGATCGGGTCGCCGGTGCGCACCTTGGCCGAGGCCTCGGTCAGCGGCAGTTCCAGCACCAGCGTGCGCCGCAGGTCGATCTGCGACGGCGGTCGGGAGGTGTCCCAGTTGGCCACGATGTGGTCGGTGATGAGCTGCAGGGCGTACCGCTTGCGCTCCTCGCCGTCGATGCGCGTCGCCTTCCCCCGCACCACCACCGAGCGGTAGTTCATCGAGTTGTGGAACGGCGTCCGTGCCATGACCAGCCCATCCACGTGCGTGACCGTCACACAGATCTCCTCGCCCTCCCCCGTGCCGAGCAGATGGTTGGCAGCCGCCCCGTGCAGATACAGGCGCTCCTCGTCCCGCCCGTACGCCATGGGCAGCACCAGCGGCCCATCGGGCGTCGTCACCCCCACATGCGCGATCAACCCCGCATCCAGGATCCCCAGCACGTCGCCCCGCTCGTACCGCGCCCGCGGCGCCCCTCGCCGAACCCGAGTCCGCGCCGAAGCCGGCCCCGCCTGCTCAACAGATTCCAACTCACCCATCGGCGAGGATCGTACCGACCGAGTCCCCCCGCCAGAACCGGCGTCAGGGCAGTTCGCCGAGTGCCTCTTGAGGGCTGACCGCGGGGATCGGTGAGTGCTTGTAGTCCTTGAGGTTCCTGGTGACGATGAGCCGGGCGCCGCAGGCACGGGCCGCTGCAACCTGCAGGGCGTCCTCGAAATCGGCCATCGGCAAGGCCGCGGCGTACCGGACCGCTTCTGTTCCGGTCTCGGCCACCTGCACGAAGCGGGTCAACTCGACAATGAAGTCACGTGTGGCCATGCCGCCGCTCGCCGGTGCCACGAGGTAGTAGAAGTTCGAGACGCTGTGCCAGGCGACGAACGCCGGCTGTGAGCCCCGCTCGATCCGGTCGAGGAGTTCGGACGCCGGAGCGGAGTACGGCTCCCTGTCGAGGGCCACGTCGAGGAGCACGTCGGTGTCCAGGAGCATCAGAGGTACTTCCGGGACAGGGCGTCGAAACGCGGGTCATCGCGATGCGCCGCCTGGAGTCGGCCTCGCCACCGGGAGGAGAACGAGAGCCTCTCGGCTACCGCCAACTCCCTGAGGGACGG
>JAPPKQ010000356.1 GCA_028819945.1 bacterium
GCGCCGTGACGTATGACCACGACCCGGTCGCAGACCTCGAGCACGTCGTGCATGTTGTGGCTGATGAGCAGCACCGCCACTCCTTCGTGGCGAAGCCGCTTGATGAGACCCAGCACGAGTTCCGTCTGCTCGACACCCAGGGCGGCGGCGGGCTCGTCGAGCAGGACGATGTGATGGCCCCACAGCACCGCCCGCCCCACCGACACCGCCTGTCGTTGCCCGCCGGACAGGTGGGTGACAGAGGTGCGCACCGATGGGATCTCGATGTGCAGCCGGTTGAGGTTCTCTCGCGTGTCGCGTTCCATGCCGCGGCGGTCGAGCCAGCCGAGGGCGCGCAAGAGGCGGAAACGCGTCGGCTTCTCGCGGCCGAGGAACATGTTCGACGTGACATCGAGGACATCGACCAGCGCCAGATCCTGGTGCACCGTCTCGATGCCCAGGTCGCGTGCATCCTGTGGCTGTTCGATCCTCACCGGCTCTCCGTCGACGAGGATCGCGCCTTCGTCGAAATGCAGGTCACCGGAGATGCAGTTGACGATCGTGCTCTTCCCGGCGCCGTTGTCGCCGAGCAGGCCGACCACCTCGCCGCGATCCACGCTGAAAGAGATGTCGCGCGCCGCCCGCACCGCGCCGAAGGACTTGCTCACACCGCGCAACTCGAGAGCGGGGATCAGTGCCGGCGCTGCAGTCTTCATGGCCTCTGGAAGAACTCGAAGGTGATGCCGTCCGGATCTCGCAGGTAGCAGGCACGTGCGCCCGCGTTGGGTCCTTCGGTTACCTCGATCACGGACGTGCTCACCGGCTTCGCCCCGAGGGAGATGGCCTTCTCACGCATGGAGTCGGCGTCGACGACCTCCAGGCAGATGTGTACGTTTCCGGGGTTGGCGGTGGCGGTCGGGTTGGGCGTCTTGTCGTCTGTCTGGTACTCGAGAATCTCGAGTATGACGCCGTTGGGGAATCCTACGAAGGCGGCCTCGAGCTGTATCCCCGGATATCCCGTCACCCCGCCGAGATACCTGCCCGTGAGACGTTTCCGCCAGAGCGGTTCGACGTCGAGGAGGGCGGACCAGAATCCGGCGGATCGATCAGCGTCGCGCACGGTGATGCCGATGTGGTGCACACCGACGGGGTCGGTCGCTCCGTTCACCACGTCACGCAGCCCCCTCCGGTGTCGATGGCCTGGCCCGTCAGCCTGGAAACGTTATCAGAGCGGATCTCACACCAATGGTGGGTCGACTCAATCACGTCCTGGCAGACCTCGGATCCACTAGGCACTCCAAGTGGACATCGAGACTCAGCCACGCGAGGGTGCCGAGCAGGAGATCCACGACCGCCGGCGCCGCACCCGCATCGAAACGCCGGATCCGGGGGCGCGCGAGAATTCCGGCAGATGATTGTCGTTGCAACCCGGCTGCAGTTGCGGGGCTGGCGGCACCTGCGCCGGTTCTTCCGGCTCAACGGTGAGATCAAGGCCCAGTTGAGAGACGACCCGGGAGTTGTCCGCTACCGGCGGAGGGCCGACTTCCTGCGGCTGCGGTTCTACACGCAGTCCATCTGGCGGGAGTCCGCGGCGGTCGACGACTTCGTGCGATCCGGGGCCCACCTGCGGTCGATGGTCGTCTTCGACGAGATCGCCGACCGCGACGCCTCGGCGTTCCTACGCTGGGAGGTGCCGGCTCAGATGTTCCCGACCTGGCGCGAGGCCAGGAGGAGGCTCGCCTCGAGGGGCATGCGCTGAGCGGGTCGCTGCGGCCGCGCGGGCGCTGGCGAAGGGTGGGAGTATCCTGCTGACGAGGCGCGGGGTCGGCGAGGGAGAGTAGCCGTGAGTGGTGGCGAGCTTGCCGTGGTGCTGGCCAGCGTGGCCGTGGTGGTGGCCGTGGGGGTCCTCGGCGCCGTGGGGGTGAGCCTCAGCCGGTCGCTGAGAGAGTTGCGCCGCCTGCTGGGTGAGATTCGCCGCGACCTGGTTCCGGCCGTCGAGCGCATCGAGGAGGCGTCCGGGCGGGTGACGGGCGAGGTGCAGCGGGTCGGGGGCCTGTTGGACGTCGCCGAGGCCGTCTCGGAGCGGGCCGAGTCGCTGTCGCGGGCCACCTACCGGGCACTCGTCGAGCCGTTCGCCGCGGTCGCCTCGCTGTTCCGCCGCGGCGGCGCACCCGAACCCGAGCAGACCGCCGCCACCGAGCCGGTCGGGGCGGATCGGGCCGTCGTCACGCCCCGCCCGTCGCGGCGGGCGTCCTGGACCCGCCGGGCGGCGACGTACCTGTTGCGCTCGGGCTACCGGTCGGCCTCGGCGCGTGTGGCCGCCCGCCTCGCCGCCACGGAACTTCCGCGCGCCGGCGCGGCCGCCAAGCGAGGCGGCGGCGGATCGGGCGGCGTCGCCGGCACCGATTCGAGCGGTCCCCGAAGCAGCGGTGGGAATCCCTCGTGGCTGCACCAGTTCGCCGATGCCGTGCGAGAGGTCACCGACGAGATCTTCGAGGCCATCGAGGAGAGTCGCCGGAATCTCCGGGACGATCGGCGCGAGCAGGATCGCCCCGAGTAGCACGCCCGGCCCGATCCGGCAATACCCTCGATCCGAGATCCTGATCGTCCACCCACGACCCGACCCCAGCCCCACGCCATGTCCGGAACCACAGCACGCGAGCTGCGCAGCATCTTCACCGGCTTCTTCGCCGAGCGCGACCACACGGTCGTGTCCTCGGCGAGCCTCATCCCGTACGACCCCACGCTGCTGTTCACCGTCGCCGGGATGGTGCCGTTCAAGGCTTACTTCACTGGCACCGAGCCGTCGCCGTACAAGCGGGCCACGACGGTGCAGAAGTGTGTGCGGGCCGGCGGCAAGCAGAACGACCTCGACGAGATCGGCCGCACCCGCCGGCACCTCAGCTTCTTCGAGATGCTCGGCAACTTCAGCTTCGGCGACTACTTCAAGGACGACGCCATCGCCTGGGCCTGGGAGCTGTCCACCGAGCGCCTCGGATTCGACCCGGACCGTCTCTGGATCACGGTCCACCTCAGCGACGACGAGGCCGCCGATATCTGGCGCGACGCCGTCGGGGTGCCCGCCGAGCGGATCCAGCGGCTGGACGAGGACAACTTCTGGCGCATGGGCGACACCGGACCCTGCGGGCCGTGCTCGGAGATCTTCTTCGACAAGGGCGAGGCGTACGGCCCCGGCGGGGGCCCGGCGCACGGCGGTGACGAGCGCTACGTGGAGTTCTGGAACCTGGTGTTCATGCAGTTCGAGCAGCAGACCGACGGTTCGATGGTGCCCCTGCCCAAGCCCAGCATCGACACCGGCGCCGGCCTGGAGCGGGTCCTGACGCTGCTGCAGGGGGTGGACTCGGTCTTCGAGATCGACGAGATGGCACGGTTGGTCGCCAAGGCCTCCGAACTCTCCGGCGTGCGGCTAGGCGAGGGCGAATCGTCCGACGTGTCGCTGCGCATACACGCCCAGCACGCCCGCACCAAGGCGTTCCTAATAGGCGACGGCGTGTTGCCCTCCAAAAACCCGCGCGGTCACGTGCTTCGCCGGATCATGCGCCGCGCCATCCGCCACGCCTACCTGCTGGGTGTGAACAGCGTCGTGACGCCCCTCCTGGTGGACGAGGTGGTCGACATCATGGGCCATGACTACCCCGAACTGCTCGGCAATCACGCCTTCGTCCGCGACGTCACCGAGCGGGAGGAGGTGCGCTTCCGGGAGACCCTCGGGCGGGGTTCGGTGCTGCTGGACGAGGCGCTGGCGGGCCTGGAAGCGGGCGAGCCGCTGGGCGGTGGCGTGACGTTCCTGCTGCACGACACCTACGGCTTCCCCTTCGAGGTGACCGAGGAGATCGCTCGCGAGCGGGGCGTGGAGTTGGACAGCGAGGGGTTCGAGGCCGAGCTGTCCCAGCAGCGTCGTCGGGCCCGGGAGGACTTCGCCGCCCGCTCCACCGACGCGGGTGATCTGAGCGTCTACCTGGAGGTGCTGGACGAGTTCGGCGAGACCGAGTTCGTGGGCCGGGACCGCGACGAGTCGACCGGGCGGGTGCTGGCGGTGACCGAGTCGGGCGTCGTGTTGGACCGCACCCCGTTCTACGCCGAAGCGGGCGGGCAGATCGGCGACACCGGCCACCTGTACCTGGACGGCGGCGAGGAGGCGCTGGCGGTCAGCGACACCACCTATGTGGTGGCGGGTCTGCACCTGCACCACGTCGAGGGTGCCGTGGGGCGGCTGCGGCCCGGCCAGAGCGTGCGGGCGGTCATCGACGGCAGGCGGCGGGCCGGCATCCGTCGCCACCACACCGGCACCCACATCCTGCACTGGGCGCTGCGGGAGGTGCTGGGCACGCACGTGAAGCAGCAGGGCTCGCTGGTGGCGCCCGACCGGCTGCGTTTCGACTTCAGCCACTACAGCGGCCTCAGCGGCGAGGACATCGCCGCCATCGAGGACGTCGCCAACGCCGAGATCCTCGCCAACCCGACGTGCCGGCACTACGAGACGTCGATGGAGGAGGCCAAGGCGGCGGGAGCGATCGCGTTCTTCGGCGACAAGTACAGCGACACCGTACGGGTGCTGGAGGCGGGCCCCAACTCCATCGAACTCTGCGGCGGCACCCACGTGCGGGCGCTGGGCGACATCGGGCCGCTCAAGATCATCTCCGAAGGATCCATCGGATCGAACATCCGCCGGCTCGAGGCCGTGTGCGGGGACATACCGATCCAGCGCCTTCGCCACACCGAGTCCCGATTGGCAGAGGCGGCCGGCGTGCTCGGCGTGCCGCCCGAGGACGTGGTGGAGGGAGCGGGCCGCTGGGCCGGCGAACTCAAGGCGCTGCGCGACGAGGTGAAGCAGCTGAGGCGGAAGGCGGCCGGCGACCGGGCCGGCGAACTGGCCGCAGCCGCCGACGACGGCTTGGTGGTGGCCCGCATCGACGGCGTGGACCGCAACGAGTTGCGCGACCTGGCCGTCACCGTGCGCGACCGCGACGGCGTGACCGGGGTGGTTCTGGCGACCGCGCCGGCGAGCGGCGGCGTGGCGTTCGTGTCCGCGGTGGTGCCCGGCGCCGGCTGGCATGCCTCGGACCTGCTCGGCGACGCCCTCAAGCTGGTCGGCGGGGGAGGCGGTCGGAACCCGGATTTCGCCACCGCCGGCGGCAAGGACGCCACCCGCCTCGACGAGGCACTGGACCTGGTGCGCCGAGCAGCCGCCTCCCAGCGCACGGCCGGCTGAGTCTCAGCGCCGGGCCAGCGCCTCGCTGGTGGCCGACACCATCGCCTCGACCGGCGCCTCGGTGCCGGTCCACAGCTCGAAGGCCCGCGCCGCCTGGTGGACCAGCATGCGCACGCCGTTGAAGGCGCGCAGGCCTCGCTCCCGAGCCGCCGCCAACAGGGCCGTCTCTGCCGGCTCGTAGACGAGGTCCACGAGCAGCTGGTCGGGCCGCAGCAGCACCGGGTCGACGGGCGTCGGGGGGCCGCCGTGGCCGCTCATCCCCAGCGGTGTGGCATTGACGACCAGGTCGAAGCCACCGATCTCGCCCGGCTCGGCGACGCGGCCCCGATGTCCCGCCAGCGCGGCGGCGGTCACGGCGTTCGAGGCGGTCCGGTTCACGACCGCGACCTCC
>JAPPKQ010000040.1:0-678 GCA_028819945.1 bacterium
GATGCACGGTGTCGTCGCGGAAGACGATCCGGCCATCGGCATCGGAGATCACCACGCCCTCGGTCATGCGAGACACGACCTCACCGAGACGCCGCATCCACTCGGCCCGAGCGTCCCCGGACCGTTCCAGGGAACGCAGCCGATCGCCCACGGCTTCGAGTGCAGCGCAGACGTCGACCGTGCTCGTGGTGCCGAGCGGGTCGGCCTCTGTGGCCTCCAAGAGGCCCGCCAGGCTGCCCTCCGGCCCTTCGGCGGTCCGGCCGTTCCCGCCTCCAGGGCCCAGAAGCCGTTCGGCCGAGTGCCGGGCGCGGCGGTAGCGAGCCGCCATGACCACGAGTGCGGCCACCGCCACGGCGAGTGCCGCCCCGAGGATCGCGACCGCGGCGGTCATTGTTGCGGTCCCGCGGCGGGCGCCACGTCGCTCCGGTCGCCGTCGCCCGCCCCGTGCTCCAGGAGCCTTGTGAGCGCCGGCTCGCCGTCCCCCTCGCCGCTGGGGGTCTGCTCGGCGAGACCTCCCAGGCCCGTCAGTGTCACCCAGCCCTCCGCAACGAGTGCCCGGTCCGACCGCGGCGGCGCCGCGGCCGGGGGGGGGGGGGTGTGGGGGGTGGGCGCCCCGCGCCCCCCCCCCAGGGGGGGGGGGGAACCCCCCGGGCGCGGCCACACCCGGGGGCCCGCCGG
>JAPPKQ010000040.1:688-5600 GCA_028819945.1 bacterium
CCGCGCCGGGGGGGGTGGGCGCGGCGACACCTCCCCGCCCGGTCTGTGCCCCCCCCCCCCCCCCAACGCGGCCCCGGGCCCCCCGGGGGGGCGCCGCGGCCGGGTCGGTGGACTTGTGATCGGTGAGCACCCGGAACCCCGCGCCGTCGGCTGTCTCCTCGATGCCGACGATCGCACTCCGGATGGCGCCGACGGGCGCCAACGTCGCCCAGCGCACACCGCGCAGCTCGCCGCGGGGCACATCGGGAACATTGACGTTCAGTGCCCGCAGGTCGTCGGCATCCATGAACCAGCCGGACAGGTCGAGCGCGACCGATGCCGCGGTCTCCCAATGCACCTCGCCGTCGGCCCATGCGGTGCTGACGGCGAGCCCCTTCGCACCCCAGGCAGCGGCGGTGATAGCGGCTCCCACCGTTCCCGAATGCAGCGCGGAGCGCCCGACATTGAACCCGTGATTGATGCCCGACAGCACCAGATCCGGGGGAGGCCCGACCGCGCCGAGGCAGCCCAGGATGGCGCACGCCGCCGGTGTCGCCGCCGCGGCGTGGGCAGGCACGCCGTTCAGCGTCGGGATCGTCCACGGACGGACTTCGATGGGATGGTGCAGCGCCAGCGAACCCATGGAGGCACCGGAACCGCTCATCTCCTGCAGCGGCGCCAGCACGAAGACGTCATGCCCGGCTTCGACGGCGCGCCGCGCCAGCACCGCCAGGCCCGGGGCGTCTATGCCGTCGTCGTTGGTGATCAGGACCCGCACGGCTAGCCGTCCGCAGCCTCGGCGCCGAGGTCCGGCTCCTGATCGGCCGGCGACTCCTCCGGCTGGCCAGGTCTCCACCCGTCCACCATGTAGCGGACGCGCTCGCCGATGTTGACGGCGTGGTCGCCGATGCGCTCGTAGTAGCGGGCGATCAGGGCGAGCTGCACCCCCGACATCAGATCGCCCATCTCCCGGCCCTCCTCGCCCACGATCAGGGCCAGGCACTGATGGTTCAGCCGGTCCAGGCGATCGTCGATGTCGTCGAGCGCGGCGGCGAGGCCCGAGTTGCCGTCGGCGAAGGCATCCACGGCGAACCGCATGAGCCGCGTGGCCTCCTCGCTCATCTGGGTGATGAGACCCCGCAGGCGCGGACCGAAGTCGATGCCGTACACCCGCCGCATGGCCTTGGCGATGTTCTCCACCAGGTCACCCGAGCGTTCCAACTCGTGATTGATCGTCATGGCGGCCAGGATCGTGCGCAGGTCACCGGCCATGGGCTGCTGCAGCGCCAGAAGCTGCTGGCAGTGGTGCTCGAGCGCCAGCGAGGCGTCGTCGAGGATGTTGTCCCCGTCGATGATCTCCTGTGCCGCCGCCAGATCGCTCGCGAGCAGGGCCTCGGTGCAACGCGGGATCGCCTCGATGACGAGACCGGCCATGCGGATCAACTCGACCCGGACCTCCTCGAGCTCGTCGACGAAGGGCGTGCGGAGACTCTCGACCATTGCGGCACCTCCTGGCGTGCTGGCCGACTGTTCGGTAGTCGAGTGGTCGGACCTCGAGCGGACCGCTCAGCCGAAGCGGCCGGTCACGTAGTTCTCCGTGCGCTCGTCGGACGGGTTGGAGAAGATCTTCTCGGTATCGTCGAACTCCACGAGCACCCCGTAGCGGGAGTTCGATTCGGCGTCCACGTCAGCGGTGAAGAACGCCGTGCGGTCCGAGATGCGGGCCGCCTGCTGCATGTTGTGGGTCACGATCACGATCGTGTACTCCTCCTTGAGATTGTGCATGAGCTCCTCGATGTGCGCCGTGGAGATCGGGTCGAGGGCCGAGCAGGGCTCGTCCATGAGCAGCACGTCGGGGCTCGTGGCGATCGCCCGGGCGATGCAGAGGCGCTGCTGCTGGCCGCCCGAGAGGCCGATGGCCGAGTCCTTGAGGCGGTCCTTGACCTCGTCGAACAGCGCCGCCCGGCGCAGCGAGGCCTCCACGACGTCGGGAAGTTCGCTCTTGGGGACCGAGCCGGCGATGCGCGGCCCGTAGGCCACGTTGTCGAAGACGGACTTCGGGAACGGGTTCGGCTTCTGGAACACCATGCCGACGCGGCGACGGACCTCGACGGGGTCGACCCTCGGGTCGTAGAGGTCGACCCCCCGGAACAGCAGCGTTCCGGTGGCGCGTGCCCCCTCGATCAGGTCGTTCATGCGGTTGAAGCAGCGCAGCACGGTCGTCTTGCCGCAACCCGAGGGGCCGATGATGGCGGTGATCTCCCGCTCGCTGATGTCCATGGTCACGTCGCGCACGGCCCGGTGCGAGCCGTAGTAGCAGTTCAGGACCTCGACGCGGAAGACCACGTCGGGCGGGAACGCCTCCCCCTCCGCTGCCGCGGCGACCCCCGGTGGGGCTTCGGAAGCCAGAGGCACGGCACCGTCGCCGTTCATCGCCACCTCCGCTGCGTCTGTCATTGTGGCCATCGGCTCACACCCTTGGTTCCGGCGATTCTCGAAATCATCTCTTCTTCTCGAAGTGGTTCCGCAGGAGGATCGCGGCCGAGTTCAGGAGCAGCACCACTACCAGCATTACCACGATCGCGGCCGCCGCGGCAGGAGCGAACCCGCGGTCCCGGCCGGATTCCTGCACCCATTCGGTGATGACGATCGGCAGGGCCGTGAATCTTTCCTGCAGTTGCGAGATGTCCACCAGCCCCGACTGCCCGCCGAGGAAACCGGTGACGGCACCCACGAGGATCAGCGGCGCGGCCTCGCCGATGGCCCGCGAGAGTGACAGCAGGGTGCCGGTGAGGATCCCGGGAGCCGCGTACGGCAGGACCTGCGTGCGGATGACCTCCCACTTGGTGGCGCCCGCCCCGTAACCCGCCTCACGGAGCGACTGCGGCACGGCGCGGATCGCTTCGGAGGAGGTGATGATGACGATCGGCAGCACGAGCACGGCGAGGGTGATCCCGGCCGCGGTGACCGATTGTCCCCCGGTGAGGTCCTCGAGGCCCCGCACGAAGATGGCGAGTCCCAGCAGGCCGTAGACGACGGACGGCACGCCCGCCAGATTGCGGATGTTCAGGTCGATGAAGCTCGTGAGCCGCGACTTCGGGGCGTACTCCTCCAGGTAGATGGCGGCGCCGATCCCCAGTGGGAACGCCAGGACGATCACGAAGACCGCGATCCAGAGCGAGCCCCGGATGCCCTGGAACACGCCCAGTTCCGGATCCCCCGACTGCGAGCGCAAGCCCCCCGCGAGGAAGTCCCTGAGCCGCCCGTCGAGGATCGACCAGCCGTCGGTGACCGTGTCGACGAGCAGGATCGCCAGGACCAGCAGCGCCACGAGCAGCGCGATCTGCAGCAGGACCCGGAACACGCCGCCGCGGACGTCGCGCGAGCGCCGGTAGACCTCCGATGTCACCACCCTGCGGGTCCTGTCGTCGAAGACGCGTCCGAGTCGCACGGCCACCCCTTCAGTACTTGTTCTGGAACCGCCGCACGATGCGGTCGGCGACGAGGTTCATGCCGAGGGTGAGTACGAAGAGCAGCAGGCCCACGAAGTAGAGCGATTCGAATGTCAGGCCCTCACCCACGACGCTGTCGGTGCCCGAGGCGAGCGAGGCCATGGCGGCGGTCATCGTGAGGCTGCCGTCGAAAACGTTGTGGGTGTAGACGGCCGTGTCCCCGCCACCGCCGGCGATGAAGACGACCATGGTCTCGCCGACCGCGCGGGACGTGGTCACGATGAACGCGGCCACGAGGCCCGAGACGGCGGCGGGCAGCACGATCCGCAACGTGGTGGAGACCTTGCGCGAGCCCAGGCCGGCCGAGGCCTCACGCAGCGAGTTCGGCACGGCCTTCATGGCGTCCTCGGAGATGGAGGCCATCAGCGGGACGCTCAGGATCCCCACGCCGACACCGGCCGCCGCCAGATTGCCCAGGCGGGCGTCCTGACCGAACCAGACGTCGATGTGTTGGATGATGTTGGGCGAGATCCATTGCAGGGCGAAGAAGCCGAACACGACACTGGGGATCCCGGCGAGGACCTCCAGCGTGGGCTTCATCCAGCGTCTCGTCCGCGGCTTGGCGTACTCCGCGAGATAGACCGCCGCGCCGAGCCCGACGGGGGTGGCGATGAGCGTGGAGACGCCGACCACGAGGCCCGTCGAGACGACCAGGGTCTTGATGTCGTAGAAGCCCCGGCGCGGGAACCACCCGGTGGTCCAGACCGATGCCCACTCGATGTTGATCATGAAGGTCAGGGCATCCCGGACGAGCGCCAGAATGATCAACCCCGACACGAGGATGGAAGCGAGCGCGGCGGCGAGCATGACCTTCCGCACCGCCGCCTCCCGGTCGCGCCGATCGCGGTTGCCGGAGAGGGCATCGAGAGTCACGGGACCGGAGGTCAGCGCGACCGCCCGTGCCTTCCCGGCACCGATCTGAGCGAGCATCCCACCGGCCACCACCAGCAACGAGCCGACGAGCGCCAGCCACCATCCGCTGCCGATGTCGACCACCAGCCCCTCGATCTTGGAGAACTGGTTCCCGAAACGGTACGAGGTGAAGTACACGTAGAGCGAGCCGGCGGCACCGATTCCCGCCAGGGGCAGAGCGACCATGCGACGACCGCTGAGCAGCGGGTATCCGGCGACGGAGGCAACGGCGACGAGCCCGACGAGGATCCAGCCGTTGCCGAACGAGCCGGCCGTCTGCTGAGCCAGATCGGTCCCCCCGACCAGCCACGGAAGATCTCGCTCGAAGGCGTTCGCCGTCTGTCCGGTGGCGACGTTCACCGCCCAGGGAAGGAACGCCGACGTCGCGAGGAGCACCAGGCCCGAGAGAGCCACGATCGCTGAGACCGGCACCTCCCGCAGCAACGCGACCGCCGCCGGGGCGCTGCGGCGACCGCCGAGGCGCAGCGCGATGTCGGTCACGACGGGAC
>JAPPKQ010000183.1 GCA_028819945.1 bacterium
CTCCCGAGCGATGGCGGTGTGCGCGGGCGGCACGAAGTAGGGATGCGCGCCGGCGGTCGCCGTCGCCGACAGCTGCAGCATCCTGGGCCCGAGGGCGGCCAGGACCATCTCGGGCAGCTCCTCGGGTCCGTGGGCGAAGAACACCGCCTTGTGCATGCGTTCCAGGTACTCACGCATGTAGCTGAGAGGGCGCGAGTAGTCGTGCTTGCGCAGGCCCGCCACCAGGTGCGCGTGGCTGACGCCGAGACCCAGCAGGAAACGGCCCTCGAACGCCTCGTCAACGGTGCGCTGGGCGTTGGCCATCGTCATGGCGTCGCGGGCGTAGATGTTGGCGATGCCGGTGGCGACGGGGATCGACGACGTGCCGGCCAGCAGGAGGGTGGCCATCACGAACGGATCGCGCCCCACGGCCTCGGGGATCCAGATCGCCCCGTAGCCCAGCTCCTCGATCTCGGCGGCCAGCTCGGCCGCACGCGCCGACGGCACCTGGTCCAGCATCCCGGTCCAGACGCCGATCGGCCCCAGGTCGATGTCGCCCATGCTCACGGGCCGCAACCTACCGGGGTCGGCGGGGAGCCCGGCGCGCCACCGGAATAGGCGGTGCCCCGTGGCACACTGGAGTCGTGAAGTTCCTGGTGATAACCGCGCTGCTGGTCGCCGTGGCGCGCTGGCTCCGCCGGCGCAGCCAGTCGGAGGCCTAGCGGCCCCCAAGCCCCCCTCGCCCTATTCCGGGGGACGGAGCAGGGCCGTGCATTCGGTTCCGCACGCCTCGTCGGCGTGCCCCGCGGTCTCAGGCAGCGGTGCTGCTGAAGTAGTCGGCGAGGCGTTCGAGGGCGGTGGTGAGGGTCTCGGGGGGTTGGGCGAAGCAGAGGCGGAGGTGGCCCTCGCCGTGGGGGCCGAACGCCCGGCCGGGGGCCAGGCCGACGCCGCAGGTGGCGAGGATGTGCTTGGCGGCGGCGACGCTGTCGGTCATGCCGTCGACGCCGAAGAAGCTGTAGAAGGCACCCTCTGGCTCGAGGTAGCGGACGCCGGGGACGGTGCCGATGTGTTGGCCGACCAGGGGCCGCAGAGCAGCCAGGCGCTGCTGTAGCAGCGCAACGTCGGGTTCGCCGTCGCGGAGCGCGGCGATGCCGGCGGCCTGCACGAACCCGGGCGCCCCGGCGATGTTGTACTCGGTGAGCATCGCCAGCGAAGCTTCGAGTTCCGCCGGTGCGGTGATCCAGCCGAGGCGCCAGCCGGTCATGGACCAGGCCTTGGAGAAGGTGCTGACCGAGACCACCAGGTCGTCGGGTTCGCTGCGCGTCAGGGCGCAGGGGGCGTACCGTTGGCCGTAGCAGAGCCGCGAGTAGGCGTCGTCGGCGACCAGCCAGCTCCTGTGGCGCCGGCAGTGCTCGATGATCGCGTCCAGTTCGTCGGGGGTGGCCGTCCAGCCCGTCGGGTTGGCCGGGCTGTTGATGAAGACGAGTCGGGTGTTCTCGCCGATGTCGTCGATGAGCCGCCCGACGTCGAGCGACCAGCGACCGTCGGCGGGACGCAGGGCGTGCTCGATGACGAAGGCCCCGCTGATGCGCAGCGTCTCTCGGATGTTGGGCCAGACGGGGCCGATGACCACGGCACGGTCGCCCGGATCGACGAGCGCCTGGGCGACCAGGGCGAGCGCCTGCATGCCCGAGGCCGTGACCGTGATGCGGCGGGGGTCGATCTCGACGTCGTAGATGCGCCGGTGGTAGGCGCTGAGCTCCTCGCGCAGCTCCGGCTTGCCGCTGTTGGGCTGGTAGAAGTGATCCCCGTCCGCGAGTGCCCGCCTTGCGGCCTCGACGGCGACATCCGGACTGGGCCAGCAGCCCTCGCCGAACCAGAGGGGGATGACGTCTCTCCGTCCGATGCCGGCATTCGCGATGTCCCGGATGAGGCTCGGCGCCAGATTGGTCGCCCGCCGGCTGATGGCGCCCTGTTCGGAGTACCTGAAGGCGGGTGAGGATGGGCGCGGGCCCGGTTCCGGCTCGGGTTCGCGGCGGGCCCGTATCGGCCAGAACAGCCGTGCGTTCACCATCGGCGCGAATCCTACGGGTCCGGGCCGCAGCCGGTGGGGCCTACGGCGCGGTGAAGCCGAGTGTCGCCTTGCCGTCGACGGTGATGGTGTAGGTCTGGCCGCTCGTCAGTGGGTCGGCCACGTGGGCGATGGCGTCCAGTTCGAGGGTCTCGTTGGAGCAGTCGATCGCCCAGGGGGTCGGTGGTGGGACCCAGGCGGTGACTGTCACGTTGATGGTGGTGCCGTCGACGGTGGCCTCCTCGCGGCCTCGCCGGTAGCAGCCGTCCTGGTCGGCGATGACGAAGGTGACCCGCACGTAGGGGTCGGATCCTTCCCAGAGCAGTTCGGTGCCGGTGACGGTCACCGGGGTCTCCACCGGGCGGTCGTCGCCGGACTCCCACTCGCCGTCGACCATCTCGGGCGGGGGCTCGACCATCACCAGCACCATGTCGACCGAGTTGGGATTGCCCCCGGTGATGACGTCTTGGGCGGTGTCGTTGATGAACGCCAGGCGCCCGTCGGCCTCGGTGATCCGCGCCGAGACGGAGTCGGTGTTGCGGGGGTCGATGCGGGCGGACTCGTAGGCGACCTCGAAGCTGATCGGCACCTGGCCCGGATCCGGGATGACCTGCTCGGCGATCAACTCGGAGGCGGCGTCCTGCAGGGACGTGTCCCTGACCTGGACGGTGAGGATGGCGTCGGGCGTGAGGGCGATGCGCTCCCGGTAGGTGACCGTGCCGCGCACCTCGGCGTCGCCCCGCGGTGGGGCCGGGGTGTCGGGCTCGGCGGTGGGTGCGGGGGGAGCCACCGTCGTGCGGACCTGCTACGGCCCGGTCGCGTTGCTGCAACCGGCGGTGATCAGGAGGACCAGCGCTGCCAGCGCGACCGCGACGCCTGACGGGGATGTGACCCTGGGGTTGGCGTCCATCGATCCAGCCTCCGTGTCGTCGGTTGCGCAGCGACCCGATACCGGGCCGCCCACCCATTGCGACGCTCGCCGTTCGGCGCTGGTTCCCGCCGGCGAGCGGATTCGAGTGCCGGCTCAGGCGTAGGGGTCGATACCGGTCGGGCGGTGGCGGGTGTTGATGAGGCGTACCGTGCCCGATCTGGAGCGCATCACCAGGGACTGCGTGGAGATTCCCCACGGGTGGAACTGCACGCCCCGCAGCAGGTCGCCATTGGTCACGCCGGTGGCGGCGAAGAAGCAGTTGTCGCCGGCGACGAGGTCGTTGATGCCCAGCACGGTGTCGAGCTCGTAACCGGCCGCCTCGGCGGCTGACCGCTCGGCATCGTCCCGCGGCCAGAGCTTGCCCTGCATGTCGCCGCCCATGCACTTGAGAGCCGCCGCGGAGATGACACCCTCGGGCGTCCCGCCGATGCCGAACAGGATGTCGGCGCCCGACTCCGGCCACGCGGTGCTCAGCGCGCCCGCCACGTCGCCGTCGGGGATGAGGCGGATGCGCGCCCCGGACTCCCGGACTTCGGCGATGAGGTCGTCGTGACGCGGGCGGTCGAGGATCACGGCGGTGAGGTCGGAGATCTTCTCGCCCTTGGCGCCGGCCACCCGGTGCAGGTTCTCGGTGGGGGAGGCCTCGATGTCGATCCGTCCCGCCGCCTCGGGTCCGACGGCGATCTTGTCCATGTACACGCAGGCGCCGGGGTCGTACATGGAGTTGCGGTTCGACACGGCGATCACAGCCAGGGCGTTGCCCCGCCCCAGCGACACCAGGGTCGTGCCGTCCACGGGATCCACCGCCACGTCGCACAGCGGCGGGGAGCCGTCGCCCACGCGCTCACCGTTGAACAGCATGGGGGCCTCGTCCTTCTCGCCCTCGCCGATCACCACGATGCCGTCCATGTGCACATCGCCCAGCGCGCGCCGCATGCCGTCCACGGCGGCCGCGTCCACCCCGATCTTGTCGGCTCGGCCCATCCACGGCGCCGCGCCGATCGCCGCCGCCTCGGTGACCCGCACCAGTTCGAGGGCCAGGTTGCGCCCTGGTTGGAAGTCCACGCCTGCACCTTACCGACCGGTCCCGATCCGGCCGGGGACGCAACTCAGGGCGAGCGGGTGACGCGCGGCCGGCGGGATTGCGTTGGGGAACGGGCCCGGGCGTGTCAGCATGGAGCCATGGTTGTGTGCAGCAGCGGTGTGGGCGGCTCCGAGCCACAGGTGTGGTGCTTCCAGTGCGGTGCGGGCTACGCGGCCGAGGTTGCGTCCTGCGTGGAGTGTGGTGTCGCCACCGTGAGCGAACCGCCGGCCGACGTGGCCGATGTGGGCGAGGCCGACGAGGATCAGCTCGAGTACGACCTGCATGAGTACTCGTCGCAGTCCCGGTCGATGATGGAGAGCCTGCTCCTGGGCACCGGCCTGCCGCACGCCTGGCAGGGTGCGGTGCTGGTGGTGCGGGAGGCCGACGAGGAGCAGGTGGACACCTTCGTGGCGGCCGTCGACCGGGCCGCCGCCCCGGCGCTGCCCGACGACGCCCCGCGGGTGGCCTACGAGATCTCCGAATTCGACGACGACTACGTGGGGCGCCTCACCGGCGCACTCGACGCCGCCGGCATCGCCTACGGATTCGACGAGGACGGCGACCTGCAGGTAGCCGCCGCCGACGAGGCGCGGGTGGAAGGGCTCTTCGACAAGCTGACGGGCGACGACGGCGAGGGCGATTCCGGCGAGTTCGGGTCGGGGCTCGACGGCGTGGACGCCCACGACGTGCTGTCGCGACTGTTCGTGGCGAGCGACCGGCTGCAGCGCAACCCCCGCGACCGCAAGGGCAACCGCAACCTGGCCCGCGGCAGCGAGGAGATCCGCCAACTCGCCCTGCCGTTCGGCTTCGAGGCTCGTACCTGGCGGGCCGTTCTGAACCAGGTGGAGGCGCTCGTCGACATCGTCGACAGCGACGCCACGCAGGACGAGATCGCCACAACTGCGGGGACCACCCGCGACGTCCTGCACAACTTCGTGTAGGGAGCCTCCCCGCCCCGCGGTGTGCGCGGGTTCGCCGGTTAGCTTGGGGCGGTGATCCTGGCCGAGTTGGTGACGTTCCACTCGCGGGCGGTGGTGCCCACCCGGCGAGTGGCGGTCGGCGACAGCAAGCTGCCTCTGGATCCGCCGCTGCGACCCGGCGCGGTGCTCGTCGCCGGCGTCGTGGGCCGTAACCTCGAGAGGCTGGACGAGGACTCCCTCGACGACCTGCACCTGCTGATCGGCCAGATCGCCCGCGGCGAGCGCATCCGCCAGCCCCGCCTGCGGCACCGTTTGCAGGAGGACAGGATCGGACTGACCCGCAGCCGCCACCGTCTCGTGCGCCTGAGCAGCGGCCGGCCGTCCTTCGAGTTCAGCGACCGGGGCGGCTCGGCGGCGCAGTACGTGCTGGGGGCGGTGTACGCCGCCCGGCAACTGCCTGCATTCGAGCGCCACGAGGTGCTGGCGGCGGTGCGGCGCTCCCTCACCTGGCCCGGCGGCACCGACGGCGAACTGCTGCGCTTCCTCGACGGCCATCGGGCCGCGCCGGTGCCGGTGCCCGAGGACCAGACCTGGGC
>JAPPKQ010000068.1 GCA_028819945.1 bacterium
GGCCATCCCGTGGCGGACCGCGTCCTCGGGCATGACGAGCACGTCCAGATCGTCCGCCTCGGCGTCGTTGGAGTTCGTGTCGGTTGACAGGCGGAGGACCGCCAGGGCGGGGTCGAGGATCTCTCGGGTGTTGCGGTAGTTGGTGCGCAGGACGGTCGCACGGCCGCGGGCCGTTGTGCTGGGCGGGTTCCAGGTCATCCGGCGTCGGTACACCTTCTGCGCGCTGTCCAGGGCGATCACGAAGTGGTCCCGGTCGGGTTTCAGCATCGCCCAGGCGAGATCGAGGCCCGATTCCCCGAGATCCTGCGCCTCGTCCACGAGCACCATGTCGAATCGCTCTCCGGCGTCGAGCTGGTTCGCGAACTCGACTGCGTCAGAACGTCGCGCCTCGAAATCGGGGTTGCGTTCGAAGGGCGCGGGTCGGCCGGCGTCTTTGAGCAACGCCGTCGCCAGACCGTCGACGGTCTGGGTGTGCACGTTGTCGACCCCCTTCATCTCGGCGGTGAGTGCGACGGAGAGCGCTCTGTTGAAGCAGAGCAGCAGGATGCGCCAGTCCGGGAAGTGCTTGCCGAAGTGTTTCGCTCGGTGGGTGAGGATGAGGGTCTTGCCGCTGCCGGCGACGCCGCGGATCAGCCGGTAGCCGCCGCCGAGGTGTCGGGCGAGCCGCTCTTGGCGCCGGTCGAGGGCGCGGACTTGGTCGGTGTCGTCGGGCGGTCCGAACAGAGGCGCTTGCGCGGCCCGGGGGGATTCGGATGATCCTCCGATGGTGACCTCCGGCTTGACCGTCGCACGCGCCTTGGTTTCCTCGGTCGGATCCAGTGAGCGTGACCGGGTTCCCAGGTTGCGGTGCAGCGCCCGCCCGAGGCCGTCTCGGGTGAAGTCCTCTTCGGTCAACATGGCCAGAGGTTCCGTGATCTGGACATCCTCTCGGCGGTGTTGGGGAAACGCCAAGACGTGGTGTACCGGCAGGGATAGAACGGGACCGGTGGCGAGATCCCGGCGCAGGTTTGCGGCCCGCCGGGCGATCTCTGCGCGGATCGGCTCCGACTCGAGCGACCGGTTGCGCAGGAGGTGCCGCCGTGCCCGGGGCACGGTCGGGGCCTCGATGATTGCGATCCCGGCGGCGGGGTCCAGGACCACGAGGTACGGCTCGGACGAGTCGCTTTCTGCCGGGTGGCTCTCCGGATCGAACTGGCGGCGCAGCGCGGCGGCGGCGCCGTCGCCGGTCCGCTCCAGCCAGACCGTCACCTCGTCGGGAAGGAAGTCCCGCAGCGCCCGGGCTGCCTGCTGCAGGTGCTGGGGAACGTCGTTGCGGCTGGGGATGTTCTCGGGCTGGAGGAACGCCATGGCAGGTGCGGGGAATCGGGCACAGTCATGCGACTGGCATGGAACGCGGCGGACTCTACCGGACCCGCCAGAGCCGTAGGAGTAGATGTGATCGTGGGGATGAGGCTCCGAACCGTCACTTGGGGCGGTCGGTCCCGCGAGACCTGAGGCGACTGTCCCGCCCGCTCAGAATCCTCCGAGGAAGGACTGTCCGGTCTCGGTGATCGCCACGTGCTCATAGCTGGTTCCCGAGTCGGTTCGGGATTCGCCCCTGGTCGCCAGCCGGTCCTCGATCAGTTCGTCGATCAGGGCGTCGACCTCGGTCTCGCGCAGGATTGCGAGGCGTCCGAAGGTGGGGTGCGTGGCGAGTTCGTTCGGCAGGGCGTGTGGCGCGGGGTTGACGCCGGCGAGTGCGCGGACGATTCGCAGGCGGGAGTAGGGGTGCTGGCGCCCCGAGGTGTCTGCAATGAGCCGCAGGGCAATGGTTCGCTTCGGTAGCGCCGCCAGCAGGCTTTCCCGGTCGAGGGTGCTGGCGGCCCAGGGCCGCGGAAGGGGTGCGCAGCCGTCGCAGGCGCCGCAGCGCTCGGGATCCTCCCAGTCCAGGTGGTCATTGGCGCCGAAGTACTCCAGCAGAACTCGGCGCCGGCAACGCGGCGAGGGGGCGCCACCGGGTGTGCCCGCGTGGCCGAGCGCCGTGATTGCGGCGAACTGTTTGGCGCGGTCGGATTTCTCGGCCACCACCGCCTGCCGCTGCTCGGCCAGTTCCTCGATGGCGTCCCAATCCGGCTCGTGGCCGGCGCGCCGCTCGAGGGTCCAGGCGTGGCGCCAGGCCACGAACCCAAGGATGTCCCAGCTGTTCAACTCGAGCAGATCAGCGGCGATCTCCGCAGGCGGTCGCCCCAGGCGACGGCTCCAGTATCCGGCCTGGTAGTCGTCGTTGTCGTCGACTGATGCGAATTCGAGGATTCCCCGGGCTCGCGCCGCGAGTTCCGGGTCTGTGACCGCCAGTTCGTCGATTCGAGCCCCCGAGTCGGCCAGGACCGTCAGGCGCCCTCGCCACGGCGTGTCCAGGTGGCGGGTCACGCCGCCGCCGGCGGCCTGCAGGTAGTGCACGGCGAGTGCGATGTCGATGCGCTCCCGGTCGGTTTCGTCGTCTCCGTCCGCCAGTTGCTCGGGGTCGTAGGGATGTGTCCCGACGTCGAGTTGGTTCCAGAGGCGGCGCACCAACTCCGAGGTGGGCGCGGCGCCGCGGATGACCAGCCTGTGCATGGACCAGTCCTGTGGCGTCTTGAGCAACACTGCGGTGCCGACACTCGGCTCCTCACCGCCGACGGCGCCGCGCACGGCCCGGCCGGTCTCCTGGACGTACTCCTCGATCGTGGGAGGCATCTCGAGGTGCACCACGAGTTCGATGTCGGGTTTGTCGATCCCCATCCCGAACGCCTTGGTGGCGATCACGACATCCACCTCGCCGTGGCGAAAGGCGTCCTCGATGTGGCGGCGGGCGTTCTGCTCCATGGCACCGTGGTACGCCTGGACGTTGTGGTCGGCTGCTGACAGCAGACCCGCCAGCCGCGTGGTGTCCTTGCGCGTCGGGACATAGACGATCGCGGCCCGGCCCCTGAAAGACTCCGCTATCTGCACCACTCGCAGGTCCCGGTCGTGGCGGTTCTCGCAGTTCTCGACGAAGTAGCGGATCTCGGGCCGGTCGGGTGACAGCGATATCGGTTCGGCGCCGGTGAGGTCCAACCCGAGAAGTTCGTTTATCTCCTCGCGCACCTCGGGGATGGCCGTGGCGGTAACCGCGAGCACCGGTGGCCGCGGCTCGCCGATGCGTCCGAGGGCGGCGGGGATGGTCGTGTACTCGGGCCGGAACGAGTGCCCCCACTGGGAGATGCAGTGCGCCTCGTCGACGGCGAACCGCTCCACCCCGATCCGGGCCAGGGTCCGGACGAACTCCTGGGACCAGAGCCGTTCGGGGCTCACGTAGAGAAGCTTGTAGTCGCCCCGCTTCGCGCCCCGCAGAACGTCGCGCCATTCGCCTTGGGGGATGCCGCTGTGGATCGCGGCCACCTGCTTGACGCCCCGTGCCTGCAGGTTCTCGACCTGGTCGTTCATGAGAGCGGTCAGCGGCGAGATCACCAGCGTGAGCCCCGGGCTGATCAGCGCCGGGATCTGGAAGGTGATCGACTTGCCCGACCCCGTCGGCAGGACGGCGAGGGTGTCGCCGCCGGCGATGAAGCGCCGCATCACGTCGAGTTGTCCGGGCCGCCAGCGCTCGAATCCGAAGAGGCCCCTCACCTCGTCGAGGCGCTCGTTCACCGTTTCTGTGTCGGCCGTCTCGTCCTCGCTCAACTCCAGTGCGGCGAGGTCGCTCCAGGCGCCCGCACCCGGCACGGCGTCCAGACGGCGGCGCATGTCCTCGTCGTAGCGGACGCAGGGGAGGTGTCCCGCGATGTGTTCGTAGGCTTCGGCCGCCTGGCGGGCCCGCTCGGTCCGGGGCGGACCCGGCAGCATTCCGAGCATCACGTCGCGGTACGGCGTCGGGCGGCAGAGGCGGCTGTCGAGCACGGCGGTGACACCGCGGTCCGCTTCGGTTCGGATGAGCCGGCCGACGCCCTGGGCGAAGCGCAGCGCCGCCCGCGGCACCAGGTAGGTGGCGAACGGGTCATTGCCTCGTAGCTCCATGGCCTGCATCCGCGCGGCCGTCACCGGATCGGCGGGGGAGTCGAACGGGATCTTCTCGATGATCAGCAGGCTCAGCGCCTCGCCGGGGACATCCACGCCCTCCCAGAACGACCGCAGCGCCAGCAGGCTCGTGGCCCCCTCGTTGCGGATGCGCTCGACGAGGGCCGGCGCCGCGTCGTCGCCTTGGGCCAGCAGGGGGATGCCGCTGCGCTCCAGGATCGGCCGGGCGTGGTCCCGCACGAACTCCAGCCGGGCGCGGGCGGTCAGCAGCGCCAGGCCGCGCCCGGCGGTCAGGGTCAGCAGCCGGGGGATCTCCCGGGCGGCTGAGGCTCGGAACTCCTCCATGAGATGCGCCCGCGGGGCGGGCAGGTAGTCGGTCAGCAGCAGGAGATGGTTCTCAGCGATCCAGGCGAACGGGGTGTCCAGAGCGATCGGCGACTCCACGGCGCCGAGCCCCAGAGTGTGAATGATGTGGTCGAAGCTGCCGCCCACCCGCAGCGTGGCCGACGTCAAGACGGTGCTGTGGAGACAGTCCCAGATGGCGCCGAGTTCGGCTGTCACCGACAGCGGCACCCGGCGCAGGGCCCAGGTCCAGCGGCCGGAGTCGTGCTCGATGCCGGCGACGGAGACCCACCGCTCTGGATCCTCGGCCCAGACGACCATGTGGATGGTGTCGGCGAGGTCGCGGGCGCGGCGGCCCAGCCTGGCGATCTCCTCCTCCAGCCGGTGACGCCGGTAGGGGGCGATCAGTTCGCCCGGCAGGTTGACCTCGTTCAGGACGTCGGCGACGCCGCGCAGGGCGTCCCTCAGGTCGGTGCCGCGCCGGCGCACCTCGGCGTAGTCCGGGTGACGGGTGTCGATCCACGGCCTGATGTGGTACGCCGCGGGGTAGGCGTCGGCCGCGCCGGCGGCGGTGCGGGTGCGCACATACCGCACGAGTGCCGCACCGAAACTCCCAGCGGCGTTGCGGGCGTCGCTCGCCGCGGCCCTCAACGCCGAGAGGCGCTCGTCGCCCAGACCCCATCCGGCTGCAGCGGCGAGCCGATGGACGGTGCTGCGGCGGTTGCCGCTGTCCCAAAGCTCCCCGACGAGGGTCTCCACGTCGCCCAACCCGGCCTCGGCGGTCAGCGCGTCGGTGGCGGCGTCCTCCAGGTTGTGCGCCTCGTCAACCACCAGTCGCTTGGCGCGGTCCAGCCACTCCTCCCAGGTCACGATCAAGGCGTGGTTGAGAATGCCCAGATCAGCGTCACGTAGGCCTTCCCGGGCTCGGCGCAGGAAGTCGCGCTCCTCCAGCGGCCCTTGTGGCGGCCCGCCGACGCCCTCGGCGCTGAGGCGCAACCGCAAGCTCGCCAGCGCGGCCCGGTTGGTGCCCGAGTGATCACCCGTCGTGGCTGTGACCCGAGACACGATCGCGCCGGTCCGCAGATCATCCCAGTCGCCGGTCGGAGTGGTCGCAACCCAGCCGCAGAGGATCGCCAGCATCAAGCCCGCTGCCGTGTCCCCGCGTGGAGCCTGTTC
>JAPPKQ010000467.1 GCA_028819945.1 bacterium
ACGCGACACTCAGTAGCAGGCCGAAAAGCTTGGCCACGGTGCGACGGTTCATCTTCTCTCTCCTTGGTTGGGTTTGGATTGGGTCAGGGCCTCGAGCCGCGCGCTCAGGCCGGGTTGTCGAGAGTGTGTGCGGTGGCACACGGCGCTGGGCGCATCGTAATTCGACGCCACGGTGCCGCTCCAAGTCACGGGCGCCACTATCGCGCCTCGGCGGCGGGCTCCCGCCAGGGAATTCCCACCGCAGCCGGATAGCGCGAGCCGCGGGACACCGCCACAGCTGCAACTGTGACGAGGTAGGGGAGGGCGAGCCAGAACTGGTCGGGAACCGGCTCGAAGAAGTCGATGAGTCCGGCCACGAACTGCAATGCCTGGCTGAGTCCGAAGAGTCCGGCGATGGCCACTACCCACAGGGGGTTCCAGCGCGCCACCACCACGACGCCGAGGGCGATGAAGCCCCGTCCCGACGTGAAGCCGGGTATGAACCGGCCTGAGGTGGACATCACGAGAGCGGCCCCGCCGAGACCGGCCAGTGCGTTGCCGGCGATTACCGCCGTGTACCGCAACCGCCACACGTCCAGGCCTGCCGAGGAGGAGGCGTGCGGGCGCTCGCCGGCGGCGCGCGCGTACAGCCCCCACCAGGTGCGCCGCAGGAGGTAGAAGATCACGATGGCCAGGATTATCGAGATCCAGAACAGGAAGTTCTGCTCGTTGAGGACGTCCCGCAGCTTCGGAATCCGCCCCAGCAGGGGGACCGTCCAAGGTGACAGGGTGGGCGCGGTGTTTCCGATGATGACCTGCGCGGTCAGGATCCCCGTCACGCCGAGGGCGAAGATGTTGAACAGCAGACCGGTCACGATCTGGTCGGTGCCGCGCCGCACGTAGAGGGCCGACAGCACGACTCCGGCCGCCATGCCCGTCGCCGTGCCGGCGAGCAGCGCCAGCGGGACGTTGGCGGTGTTGACGCCGACGAGTGCGCAGATCGCTGCGCCGAACAGCATGGTGCCCTCGATGCCCACGTTGAGAACGCCGGCCTGCTCGCTGATGGCCTCGCCGAGCGCCGCCAGCAGGACGGGCACCATGAGCGCCAGCCCCGAGGCGAACAGCGTGATGAGGACGACTTCTGTCACGGCGCTCCTAGTGCTGCGCGTAGCGGAACCTGATGGCCCCGGTGACCATGAGCATGATGACGAACGTGGCGATGAGCACCTCGCCGAAGGAGGACGAGATGCCCGCGGCCGCCTGGAGGCTGTTGGAGCCCACGCGGAGTGTCGAGAAGATGAACGCCGCCGGCAGCACGGCGATCGGGTTCAATCGAGCTAGTAGCGCCACAGCGATGCCGACGTACCCGTAGTTGGAGATCCACAGGTCCAGCGCCAGGTCGTGGTGGATGCCTCCCACCGTGACGGCACCCGCCAGGCCGCCTGCGGCACCCGCGGTAAGGAACGAGGACACCGTGACCAGGCGGGTGCGTACGCCTGCCAGGCGGGCGGCCCGCGGGTTGGCGCCGACGGAGCGGATGGAGAAGCCGAGGGAGGTGCGTGTGATCAGGACCCAGGCGGCCAGCGCCGCGGCGAGGGCGATGAAGACGCTGATGTCGACCTTCGCCGAGGCCCAGAAGTCGGGGAAGTGGGCGTTGTCGTGGATCTCCTTGCTCTGGAGCTGCGCGTAGATCTCCGGCCACGCCACGGTCACGACATAGTTCGCCGCGAAGAACGCCAGGAAGTTCAGCATCAGCGAGGTGACGATCTCGTTGATCCCGAAGTACGCCTTGAGCACACCCGGGACGGACCCCCAGACCGCGCCCCCCGCCGCCGCTCCGACGATCAGGATGAGCACGAACAGTCCGTGGGAGGTGCCTTCGGGGAGCATGATCCCGAGCGTCACCGACACGATCGCGCCGGCGAACATCTGGCCCTCGCCGCCGATGTTCCACAGCCGCGCCGTGAACGGGATGGCCGCGGCCAGGCCCGTGAGGATCAGGATGGCGGCGGTCATGATCGTCTGACCGAGGAAGATCTCCTCGGCCAGGGAGTTGTTGACGATGGTCTTGGCGACCGTCCAGGGGTTGCCGCCGAAGGCGACCACGATGACCGCCATGACGGCGATGGTGAGCAGGATCGAGCCGAGGATGTCGCCGTGGCGGATGGCCGCCAGCACGTTCAGGCGCGCCAGACCGTCCCTGGGTCCTCGCGTCGCTGCGGCTTGGTCGCTCAGCTTCGTGTCGGCGGCACCCTCGCCACCGCTCCCCTCGCTCACCCGGTCTCCTCGGCCTCGGTGCTGGCGCCGGCGCCCCTCCTCGTCGAGCCGGTGCCAGCGACGTGACGATACTCGTTTTTCGGGAGGCGGTTTTCAATCGCGTGCGTCCGTCTTTCAGCAATATCGAAAACGCGGCCAGGCACGCCATGCCGGCCGCGCGGCCGTCGACGGTGGAGTTCCACCGGGCGCCCTCGCCGCGGCGATGTACCATCGTGACGGTGAGCGCTGAACCGGTTGAGGGGTCGATTCCCGAAGCAGCGGCGGGATCGGAGTCGGCCACGCCGCCGCGCCGGACCGTGGTCACCACCGAGGAGCACCTCACCGAGTTGGGGGGGCGGATCCGCGCCCTGCGAGTCGAGCAGGGGCTCACGCTGCAGATGATCGCCGAGCGCACCGGGCTCAGCTCGTCGATGGTGTCGATGGTTGAACGAGGGCGGACCTCCCCGTCGATCGGCACGCTGATCGCGATCTCCTCGGCGCTGGGCGTCCACATGGCCGACCTGTTCGAGTTGGACGTGGACGGGCCGCGTGACGTGGTGCAGCGCGCCACCGATCATCAGGTCGTGGAGACGGCCAACGGGGTGCTGCGGCGGCTCGTGCAGGTGGATCCGCGTCGCGGTCTCGAGTTGGTGGTGAACGAGTACGAGCCCGGCACCGCGAGTGCAGTGCAGGTCACCCATCACGGTGGCTACGAGTACGGCTACGTCCTGGAGGGCACCCTGACCGTCGAACTGCAGAACGCGGCGCACGAGCTGGAGCCCGGTGACTCCATCGCCTTCGAGTCCACCCGGCCGCACCGGATCGTGAACCGGGGCCGCCGGCGTGCCCGCGCCGTGTGGGTCAACCTGTCGCCGCGAGCCCTGCAGGTCGACGCCACCGGCGACGGCAACCGGAGCGACTGAACGACCGGGAAGGGCTCTCGCCCGGCCGCCGCGGGCGCCGGCGCACCGACGAGCAACCGCAACAACTGGGAGAATGCCATGAGTGCGACGCTTGCAGGCAGGACGGCTCTGGTGACGGGGGGCAATCGGGGCCTGGGACGGGCCATGGCCCTGGCGATGGCGGAGGCGGGTGCGGACATCGTGATCTGGGGTCGGGACGCCGCCGCCCTCGAGCGCACCGCGGAGGAGGTGCGCGCCGTCGGGCGCGACTGCCTCGCCCAGGCGGTCGACGTGACCGATTCGGCGCAGGTGAACGCCGCCGCCGCCGAGGCCTGGGAGAAGGCGGGCGGCGTCGACGCCGCTTTCACCTCGGCGGGCGTGCTGCTGCTTCAGGCGGCGACCGAGACCAGCGATGCGGACTGGGAGGCGGTGATGGGCGCCAACCTCACCGGCATGTTCTACTGCTGCCGGGCCTTCGGCGAACGCATGATGACGCAGGGCCACGGCAAGCTCGTCAACATCGCCTCCAACTTCGGTCTGCACGGCGGCGCCAACTGGGCGGCCTATTCGGCCAGCAAGGCCGGCGTGATCGGCCTCTCCAAGAGCCTCGCCTGGGAGTGGGCGCCGTCGGTGACGGTCAACGTGATCGCGCCGGGGGCGTTCTACACGGATATGAACAGCCACCTGCTGGACGTTCCGGAGATCATGGCGGCCGTGGAGGGGAACACGCCGCTGGGCCGGGTCGGCGACCCGCCCGAACTGGGGCCTCTGGCGGTGATGCTGGCCGGCCCGGGGTCGGACTTCATGACCGGGGCCGTCATCAGCGTCGACGGCGGTGTGATCAAGCCCTGAGGGCCGGGTCAAGCCGCACTCCTGGCGCTCCCTCGCCCGCGCGCCCGGCCGCCGGCGTTCCGAACCTGCGGCGAATCGGTGGTTACAGTACGGTTCAACTGGTTACACGACGCTTGAAGTCGTCGGGAACGGGAGAGGTTCTGGATGAGCGAGGACCGGGTGCAGGTCGTGCGGGGCAGCGCAGAGCCCGTCCCGCTGCCGCTGATCGCCTCCGGTGGTGAGGCCTTGGCCGTGGTCTGGCCGGGGGTGGGGTCGCTGCACCGTTCGTTGCATCGGCTCCTGCTCGAGCCCGGCGGGCGGACGATCGACCTGCAGCACCCGTCGGAGTCCGTGTACTACGTGCGTGCCGGGAGCGTCACCGTCACCGACGGCGACGACGGCGCGCAGCATGCCCTCGTGGAGGGCTCGATGGTTCACGTGGACCCGTCCACGGCGCATCGATTCGAAGCGGGCGCGGATGGCGCGGAGATCGTGGGCGGGCCGTGCCCTCCCGACCCCTCCATCTACGAGTCACGGGAGGTCTGACATGGCAGTGCGCGTATTCCATCGGGACGAGCCCGATCTGACGATGCCGATCATCTCCTCCGATGCCCGGCTGATCGTCTGGCCCGGCGTGGGAGCCGAGGTGGCCAACATGAACTACGTCGTGCTCGAGCCGGGGGAGCAGAACGTCCCGCACATCCACTCCGAGTCCGAGGACACCATCTTCATCATCGAGGGGAAGGGGTCGGTGCAGGACCTCACCAACGGTGTGCGCCTCGAGTTCGAGGCAGGCGACGCGGTGCACGTGCCCGCCGGCGTGGAGCACGCGGTGTGCGCCGACCGTGACAGCCGCATCGTCAGCGTGGGCGGCCCGTGCCCGCCGGATCGCCACCTGCTGCGGCTGCTCGGCGTGGAGTGAGCCGGCGCTCTCCCGAACCGGTGCAGTGAACGCCGTCGGGGTGGGTCTGGCGCAGATCGGCGCCCCGCCGGGGGATTCCCAAGCCAACCGCCGGCGCAGCGCCGAGGCGGCGGCTGCGCTGTTCGAACGGGGCGCCGGAATCGTGGTGCTGCCGGAGTTGTGCGTGCCCTGGTACACGGCGGACCGGGCCGAACTGGAGGGCGAGTCCGAACCGCTCGACGGGCCGACCGTCGAGGCTTGGCGTGCCGTCGCCGAGGCGCACGAGGGCGTGATCATCGGCGGGTTCTGCGAGCGGGTCGGTTCAGCCGCCGGCGACGCCCTGTACAACAGCGCGGTGGCTGTGAGCGGGGAGGGTGTCATCGGCCACTACCGCAAGCTCCACCTCTTCGACAGCGAGAAGCTCTGCTTCGCACCAGGGGACCTGGGGCTCCCCACGTTCGAGACTCCCTTCGGGCGCCTGGGCATCTGCGTCTGCTACGACCTGCGGTTCGTCGAGGTGGTTCGAGTTCTGGCGCTGTCGGGCGCCGATCTCATCTGCGTGCCGACGGCCTGGATCGGTGGGTTCGACCGCCGCCTCGACGACGGCGAACTGATCCCCCACGCCCAGGGCGCACTGCTGCAGGCGAACCTCTCACAGG
>JAPPKQ010000102.1 GCA_028819945.1 bacterium
ACGGCGGCGGCTTCGGGCGCCACGGTGGCGCTGACGCCGGCGGATGCGGATACCAATACGAGCGGCCACCAGATTACGCTCTCGGAAGGCGCGACCACGATCTGGGCGGTCGTGACCAATGGCGGCGATACCGGCAGCTACAGCATCGTCGTGACCCGGGCGGCCGCGGCGGACAACACCGCGCCGACGGTGGTCTCCATCGAGCGCCACAACGGCACGGACGCGCAGGCCGAGCACACCAATGCCGACACGCTGACCTTCCGCGTGACCTTCAGCGAGGCGGTGGAGAACGTGAGCACGGACGGCTCCGACTTCGACGCCACCGGCACCACCGGCGATGCGAGCGCCACGGCGGTCGTGACCGGCAACGACGCGCAGTACATCGTGACCGTGAGCGGCGGCGACCTGGCGAGCTACGACGGCACGGTCGGCTTGGCGTTCGCCGCGGGCCAGGACATCGAGGACGCGGCGAAAAACGCGCTGACCAGCACCACGCCGAGCGGGGCCAACCATACCTACACCGTCGACAACACCGCGCCGACGCTGACCGTCACCGCGCCGGCCGGCCACGACGGCAGCGCCGCGTTCAACGTCACCGTCGCGTTCTCCGAGAACGTGAGCGGTTTTGGTGACGTCGCCACCGACGTGAGCGTCACCGGAGGCACGCTGACGGACGGCACGAACAGCATCACCGGCACCGACGCGCAGAGCTACACCGTGAACATCACCCCGTCCGGCACGGCCAACGTCACGGTGCAAGTGATCGCCAGCGCCGCCACCGACAGCGCCGGCAACGGCAACACGGCCTCGGGCACCGTGACGGTGACCTACGAGGCGACGGACAGCACCGCGCCGACGGTGGTTTCCGTCGAGCGCGACGACGGCGCCGGCAACGACCCCGGCGAGCACACCAATGCCGACACGCTGACCTTCCGGGTGACCTTCAGCGAGGCGGTGGAGAACGTGAGCACGGACGGCTCGGACTTCGATGCCACCGGCACCACCGGCGACGCGACCGCGGCGGCGGTCGTGACCGGCAACGACGCGCAGTACATCGTGACCGTGAGCGGCGGTGACCTGGCGACCCTCGACGGCGAGGTGAGCCTGACCTTCGCATCGGGCCAGGACATCGAGGACGCGGACAAGAACGACCTCGACGCCACCCTCCCAACCGGGGACGACTACGAGACCTACACCGTCGACAACACCCGGCCGACGGTGATGATGATGGGGCCGACAAGACACGACGGCAGCACGGCGTTCGTCGTGAATATCGTGTTCTCCGAGGACATGGGCGGCACCTTCGCCGGCACCCAGGATTTCGCCCTCACGGGCGGTAGTTTCGCCAACGGCGATGCCGACATCACCGCGACCGACGGGCGGAACTACACCGCCCGGATCACCCCGAACGGCATGTCGGAAGTGATCGTGAAGGTGGGGGAGACCCAGGCCAGGGATGCCGCCGGCAACGGCAACCTGGCTGCGCCGGACCTGACGGTGCCGTACGGGGATCCGTCGGACACCACCGCGCCGACGGTGGCCTCCATCGAGCGCGACGACGGCGCCGGCAACGACCCCGGCGAGCGCACCAACGCCGACTCGCTGCGCTTCCGGGTGACCTTCAGCGAGGCGGTGCAGAACGTCGACACGGCGGACTTCGGCGCCAGCGGCACGACCGCCACGGCGACCGGGGTGAGCGGTAGCGGGACGACGCGCATCGTCACCGTCGGGGGCGGCGATCTCGCCGACCTCGATGCGACGGTGGGCCTGACCTTCGCCTCCGGGCAGAACATCCAGGACCTGGCCGTCAACGCGCTCGCCAGTACCACCCCGAGCGGCGTCAACGAGACCTACACCGTCGACAACACCCGGCCGACGGTGATGATGACCGGGCCGGCAAGTCACGACGGCAGCACGGCGTTCGACGTGAGTATCGTGTTCTCCGAGGACATGGGCGGCACCTTCGCCGGCACCCTGGATTTCGCCGTCACGGGCGGCAGGTTTGCCAACGGTGATGCCGACATCACCGCTACCGCTAACGACGGGCGGAACTACCGCGCCCGGATCACCCCGAACGGCGAGGCGGAAGTGATCGTGAGTGTGGGGGCGACCCAGGCCACGGATGCCGCCGGCAACGGCAACCTGGCCGCGCCGGACCTGACGGTGCCGTACGCGGATCCGTCGGACACCGCGGCGCCGACGGTGGTCTCGATCCGGCGTGACGACGGTGCCCGCCGCGATCCGGGCGAAACCACCGACGCCGACACGCTGCAGTTCCGCGTGCTCTTCAGCAAGGCCGTGACGAATGTCGACGCGCTGGACTTCGACGCGAGCGGCACCACCGGCGACGCGAGCGCCGTCGCCGCCGTCACCGGCACGAACGCCGCCGAGTACGTCGTGACGGTGAGCAACGGTGACCTCGCCGGCTACACAGGCACGGTCGGCCTGACGTTCGATGCGAACAGCCTCGACATCCAGAGCACTGCGGGTACCGCGCTCAACGCCACCCTGCCGACCGGCACGAGTTACCAGACCTACAAGGTCAACAACGAGGTCAACACCGTCGCGCCGACGGTGGCCTCGATCGAGCGCCATGACGGCACGAAGGCGCTCGACGTGTTCACCCGCGCCGATGCGCTGACGTTCCGGGTGACTTTCAGCGAGGCGGTGCAGAACGTGGACACGGCGGACTTCAGCGCCAGCGGCACAACCGCCACGGCGAGCGGGGTCGGGGTGACGGGCAGCAGGTTCGTTTACGACGTGACCGTGATGGGCGGCAATCTGGCCGACCTCGATGCGACGGTGGGCCTGACCTTTGCCTCCGGGCAGAACATCCAGGATCTGGCCGGCAACGCGCTCGCCAGTACCACGCCGACCGGGGTCAACGAGACCTACACTGTCGACAACACCCGGCCGACGGTGACGATGACCGGGCCGGAAAGCCACGACGGCACGGCGTTCGACGTGAGTGTCGTGTTCTCCGAGGACGTGACGAACTTCAACAGTCCCAGCAAGCTCGCCTTCACGGGCGGTAAGTTGGTCAACGGTGCGGCCGACATCACCGCCACCGACGCGCGAACCTACACCCTCCGAGTCACCCCGAACGGAGTGAATCCCGTGATCGTGAGGCTTTCCGCGAACGGCGTCGGGGATGCCGCCGGCAACGGCAACGTGGCCGCGGCGGACCTGACGGTTCCGTACTCGGTGCCCGACACGACGGCGCCGGAGGTGGTGTCCATTCTGCGCGATGACGGCGCAGGCAACGCAGCCTTCGTGAGGACCAACGCCGACACCGTGTGGTTCAAGGTGACCTTCGACGAGCCGGTGGTGAATGTGGATACGGCGGACTTCGTCGTTCGAAATCCGACTGGCGGCACGACGACGACGGCTACCGTCACTGCGGTGACAGGCAGCGGGGAGGTCTACACCGTCACCGTGACCGGCGGCGACCTGGCCGACTTCGAGGGGCAAGTGGGGCTCGGCTTCGATTCGGACCAGGACATTGCCGATGCGGTCGGCAACGTACTGGTTGCGCCGACCCACGACTACGAGGTCTACGTATTCGACAACACCGCGCCCACGGTGACGTTGGCGCGCGCCGATGGCTTAGATACGACCCTGACCGCTGCGTTCAACGTCGCCGTCACCTTCACCGATGCGTCATTCAGGCTGCAAACGACCGGCGACGGTGCGCTCACGACGGACGACTTCAACGTGACCAACGGCTCGGCCACGTCGGTGACGGCCAGCTCTCACCCGCTGCGGTTTACGGCGCAGATTACGCCGACGGCGGGTTTCACGGGCGACGTGCTGGTCGACCTGCCGGCGAACAGCGTGCGAGACAGGGCCGGCAACGGCAATACCGCCGCGGCACAGCTCAGCGTGCCGGTGGATGTGCCGGCCGCCAGCGAGGCGCCGTCGGACGGCCTGCAGGCGCGCTTCGGTCCCGCGCCTGCCTGGCACACCGGCATGGCGTTCTGGACGGAGCTGCATTTCAGCGCCGGGCCGAAGCTCGGTTACCGCGACGTGCGCGACAAGATATTCGAGGTGACGGGCGCGGACATCGCGCGGGCGCAGCGGCTCACCCAGGGCAGCAACGCCGGATGGCGGCTGCTCGTAGAGCCGGACGGGTGGGGCGACATCGCCCTCACCCTGCCGACGACGACGGACTGCGCCGCCGAAGGCGCGGTGTGCACGAAGGAGGGCGAGCCGCTGGAGACCGGGATCGACCTGGCGGTGCCGGGACCGGGCGACAACCTGGCGGCGTGGCTGACCGGCCACGACACGCGGCACACGGGCCAGGCATTCGAGCTGGAGCTGTGGTTCAACCGGCAGCCGAATCTCGGCTACCGCGACGTCCGGGACAGGGTGTTCGACGTGGACGGCGGCACCATCAGGCGGGCCCGCCGCCTCGTGCAGGGCAGCAACCTGGGCTGGCGCCTGACGGTGGAGCCGGACGGCGCCGGCGCGGTGACGCTCGACCTGCCGCCCACCGAGGACTGCGATGACGAGGCCGCGGTGTGCAGCCGCGACGGCGACATGCTGCAACAGGGCATCGCGGTGACGGTCGAGGGACCGGCGGCGTTCTCGGTCTCCGATGCGGAGGTCACCGAGGGATCGGACGCCAGCCTCGCCTTCGAGGTGACCCTGAGCCGGACGCTGCGCGCCGAGGCGCGCGTCGACGTGGCCACCCGCGACGGCACGGCGACGGCCGGCGCCGACTACGAGGCGCTGGCGCAGACCCTGGTGTTCGCACCGGACGAGACGTCGAAGACGGTAGAGGTCACGGTGCTGGACGACGCCCACGACGAGGGCAGCGAAACGATGACGCTGGTGCTGTCCAACGCCAGCGGCGCCGAGATCGCCGACGCCGAGGGCACCGGCACCATCGTGAACTCCGACGCCATCCCCGACGCGTGGCTGGCGCGCTTCGGGCGCACGGTGACCGGACAGGTGCTGAATGCCGTCGAGGACCGCCTGGCAGCGCCGCGTCACGCCGCCATGCACGCCACCCTGGCCGGACAGGCGCTGCCGTTGGCGGCCAACGAGACGGCGGACGACCTGGCTGCCGCTTCGCAGCACGCCGCCCTGCGCACGCTGGGGGCGCGCACGGCTGCGACCGACCCCAGCGGTGCCCCTGTCGCCTGGACCGACCGCGACGCGCCCCTGCACCTGCGCGGGCGCACCCTCAGCGGCCAGGACGTGCTCACCGGCACCGCCTTCACCCTCACCGCCCCGGCCGGCGCGCACGACGGCGCCTACGTCTCGCTGTGGGGCCGGGGCATGGTCTCGGGCTTTGGCGGCAACGACAACGGCCTGACGCTCGACGGCCGCGTGACCACCAGCCTGCTCGGCGTCGACTGGGCCACCGAGGGCTGGACCGCCGGCCTGTCCTTCGGCCACTCGGTCGGCAGCGGCGGCTACCAGGGCACCGACTGCGGCGCCGGCACCGTTGCCTGCGCCGGCGCCATCGAGGCGTCGCTCACCGGCCTCTATCCCTACGCCGGCT
>JAPPKQ010000226.1 GCA_028819945.1 bacterium
GGGTTCGGGCGGCGGGGGCGGCTCGGGAGCAGGCTCCGGCGCCGGTGCAGGCTCGGGCGCCGGCGCCGGCTCAGGCGCGGGTGCCGGAGCGGCGGGCTCGGGCGCAGGAGGCGGCGCGGCCGGCGCGTCCTCCTCCCCGCCGCAGGCGGCGGCAAGCAGCGCGACCGCCAGCAGGGCCATCAGAAGGCCGGCAGGGCGCCGCCAAGCCCGCCGCCGCGTCGTCGATCGTGTAGTGGATCCGTTCAAGGTGTCCTCCCCTCGGGCGCCCCGCCGGGGCGCTTCAATGTGCGGCGCTGAGCGCACAACCGCACCTCGGCGTGCGGTCGGGCCGGAACGCGTGGCCGGATGGCTCCTCACCGTGGTCGCAGCCGGTACGACCCTTGGGGCAGGCTACTATCCGCCGCGCCGAGGCGACGGCGTGCACGGCGGGGGCCTCTGCGGTGCGTCGTCGGCCGGCGCCAACAGCCACGAACGCCGACCGGAGAGACCTTGGGAACGATGCTGCCAGAAGGAATGCACCGGATCCGCGTCCTGTTCGCCGACCAGTTCGGCTTCGCCCGCGGCAAGTACGTGCCCGCCGCCGCGATCACCGGCGAGGTGGGCTTCTCCGTCACGATCTTCGGCGTCGGCTACGACCGCGACCTCATTCCCGCGCCCGGCGCCGAAGTGCTGGAGGGCATGGGTGACCTCACCGCCCGCTACTTCCCCGATGACGTGCGACCCAGCTGGGACGCGGGCACCGGCGTCGTCATCGCCGACCTCGAGCGCCTGGGCCAACCGCTGGCAATCTCGTCGCGCCTGGCAGCGCAGCGCGCCATCGAGGCCCTCGCCGCAGCCACCGGCGGCACCCCCAAGATCGGCGTGGAATTGGAGGCGTACGTGCTGCAGCCCGACGGCTCGGGCGGCTGGGAACCCTGGGACACCCCGGGGGCGTACTGCTACGGCACCGGCACGGTCGTCGACCCGGTGGGGTTGTTCGACGACATCATGGCCGCCGCAGAGGTCTGCGGCATCGGAATCGAGACGCTGGGCAGCGAGTACGACAACCCGCAGTTCGAAGCCGTGGTCGGCTACGGGGACGCCCTCGACGCGCTGGACCGCGCCTTCCTGCTGAAGCAGCTCTGCCGGGAGGTGGCGCTGCGCCACGGGCTGCTGTTGACGTTCCTGGGGCGACCGTTCCAGGACCGGGGCGGCAACGGCACCCATTTCCACCTCAGCGTCACCGGCGACGACGGCCGGAACCTCTTCGACGACCCGGGGAGCGACGACGGGCTGTCGGACATGGCGAAGTGCGCCATCGCCGGCGTGCTGGCGCACCACGAGGCGCTGACCGCCCTTTGCGCCCCCACCGTGAACGCCTACAAGCGCCTGAAGCCCGGCGAGTTGGCGGGCTACTGGGCCAACTGGGGCTACGACCACCGCTCGGTGGCGGTGCGGGTGCCCTCGGGGCGGGGCGCCGCCAGCCGACTCGAGCACCGGTTGCCCGACGGCGCCGCCAACTTGTACCTGTCGGCGGCGGCGATGATGGCCGCCGCCCGTCTGGGGATCGAAGCCGGCGAACCGCCGCCGCCGGCGGAGACCGGCGACTCCCTCGAGACAGCCAACACCGAGCGCTGCTGCCCGGAGAACCTGTCACTGGCCCTCGACGCCCTCGAAGCCGACGAGGCGCTCTACGAAGCGGTCGGCACCGAGATCACCGACCACTTCGTGGCCATGAAGCGCGCCGAGTGGGCCCGCTACGCCCGAGCCGTCACCGACTGGGAACTGCGCGAGTACCTGACGTTCCACTAGCCCGCCGGGCCCGGACCCGGCCTCGGTCGCCAACCTAGACTCGCCGGCTACAACGGCCTCGACGCGTGCCGACCCGGATCGCCAGCCCCGGTACAGCATTCCCGGCCCACTCAACACGGAGGTCAGCCATGTACAGCCAGCGAGCCATCGATGTCGGGCTCGGGCGCCGGCCCGCCGACAAGGTCTTCACCGGGGGCAAGCTCGTCAACGTCTTCACCGCCGAGGTCTACGAGGCGGGCGTGGCGATCGCCGGCGACCGCATCGCCGCCATCGGCGACGTGAGCGAGACCGTCGGCGAGGACACCGAGGTCATCGACGCCACGGGCATGCACCTCGTGCCGGGGCTCATCGACCCGCACGTGCACACCGAGGTCACCAAGATGTCCATCACCCGGTTCGCCTCGGTGGTGCTGGCGCGCGGCACCACGTCGGTGTGCACCGCCTTCGACCAGATCGCCCCCGTGAAGGGCATCGACGGCATCCGCTACATGCTCGACGAGGCGGCCGACCTGCCCCTGCGCATCTTCAACCCGCCGCCGTCGAAGATCCCCTACACGATCCCCGAGGGCACGCTCGGAGCCAGCGTCGGGCCCGACGACCACCGCATCGCCATGAAGTGGGACGAGGCCAACGGCATCGCCGAGACGACCTTCGACTTCATCCGCGCCGGCGACAGCGACGTCATCGAGTCCATCGGGCTCTGCGAGGCGCACAAGCTGCCCGTGCATGGCCATGCCCCGTTCGTGACCGGGCTGGCCCTCGGCGCCTACGCCAACTGCGGCGCCCGCGACGACCACGAGTGCTTCTCCGCCGAGGAGACGATCGACAAGCTGCGCAACGGCTTCTTCTGCCTGCTGCGTGAGGCCACGATGGCCTTCAACCTGGCCGACTGCATCAAGGCGGTCACCGAGGCCGGGCTGCCGACGCGCCGGGTGAGCCTCTGCTCCGACGACACCGACACTTCCACGCTGGTGCGCCTCGGGCACATGGATCACATCGTGCGCCGGGCCATCGCCGAGGGCGTCGACCCGGTGACGGCAATACAGATGGTGACCATCAACGCCGCCGACGCCCTGCGGGTCGACGACCAGGTGGGTGCGGTGGCGCCGGGCCGCTTCGCCGACATCCTGCTGGTGGAGGACCTGGCCGACTTCGAGGTGTCGGCGGTGTACGTGGGCGGCGAACTCGTGGCCTCCGGCGGTGAGATGCAGGTGAACCTGACGCCTCCGGAGCGCCCGGCGGAGCTGCTGAGCACGTTCTCGCTGACCCCGGTGGAGCCCGACGACCTGCTGTTCCGCACCGACATGGAGGATGGCCGGGTGGAGGCCATCTCGATGTTCATCCCGCCGGAGATCCCGCTGCGGTTGCGCCGGGACGTGGAGTTGACCATCGAGGACGGCCTCGTGCTGGCCGACCCGTCCATCGACGTGTCCTACGTCTCGGTGCTGGAGCGCTACAACGACACGGGCTCACGCTCCACGGCCTTCATGTCGGGCTTCAGCCTCACCGACGGGGCGCTGGCCACCTCGCTGTCACCCGACGACGAGAACGTGGTGTGCATCGGCGCCAACACGGAGTCCATGGCCACCGCCATCAACCGCGTCATCGAGTTGAACGGCGGGCAGGTGGTGGCCCGCGGCGACGAGGTCCTGGCCGAACTGCCGCTGCCCCTGGCGGGAATCATGAGCGACATCTCCCCCGCCGAGATGGTCGAGGCCGAGGACCGGCTCATCGCCGCCGCCGGTGAGCTGGGCTGCGGGCTGGCGAACCCGTTCATGTGGCTCATCTTCCTGCCCATCACGGCGATCCCGCAGTACTCGCTGCTGGACCGCGGCTTCGTGGAGCAGGCCACGCTCTCGTTCTGCAGCCCCCTGGTGCGCCGGGTGTAAGCGGGCGAACGCCGCGCACGCCGCCGGGCGAGACATGGGCCGCTGGGTTTCGGTCGCCGAGGCGGTCGGGACCCTCGAGCCGACCTCGGCGGTGCTGCTGCCGCCCGGGGCGGGCGGGGCGAACGCCGTCGAGCGTGAGATCGGCCGTCAGGCGGACCGACTGGGCGGGCTCGACGTCTACAGCGGCCTGCTGCTGTCGGACTACCCGTTCCTGCAGGAGGGAATCCGCTACACGACCTGGCACGTGATGCCGCCCGTTCGAAGGGCTGTCGCCGAGGGCACGGTCCGGTTCCTCCCCATCCGCGGCTCGCAGGTGTCGCAACTGTTCCGCTCCGGGCGCCTGCCCCTCGACGTGGCCGTCGTGCACGTCTCCCCGCCCGACGGCGACGGACTCTGCAGCCTGGGCACCTCGACCAGCTACCCGCTGGCACTGGCCCGCCTGGCGCCGACTGTGATCGCCCAGGTGAACCCGCGGATGCCTCGCGTCGCCGGCGACGCCTCCCTGCACATCAGCGAGATCGACTGGCTCACCGAGGTCGACGACCCGCTGGGCGCGCACGAGCGGGCGGCGATCACCCCGACCGCGGCGACCATCGGAGACCATCTCGCCGCGCTGATCCCGTCAGGGACCACGCTGCAGGTGGGCATCGGCGCGATCCCCGAGGCCCTGCTGCAGAACCTGTGCCACTCCGACGTTGGCGACCTGCGCATCTACGGCATGGGCGTCGACGCCATCGTGGCGCTCGCCGAGGCCGGCAGGCTCCGATCCGGCGACGACGGGAGGCCGTCCGCGCTCTGCGCGGAGTTGATGGGCACGACGACGCTGTTCGACTACGCCGACGGGAACCCCGCACTCGAGATGCACCCGTTCGACACCATCCTCGACCCGGCGCACATCGCGAGCTTCGAGGGATTCGTGTCGGTGAACTCGGCAGTGCAGGTGGACCTCATGGGCCAGGCCAACGTGGAGCATCTGGGCGGCGCGCAACTGAGCGGCGTCGGTGGCGGATACGACTTCGCCCAAGGCGCTTGGCTCTCGCCCGGAGGCAAGTGCATCATCGCCATGCCCTCAACGAACCGCCGGGGCGACGTCTCGCGGATCGTGGCGCAGCTGGATCCGGCAACCCCAGTCGGCGTTCCCCGGCACTTCACCCAGTACGTCGTCACCGAACACGGGGTGGCCGATCTGGCAGGCTTGGGGCTACGAGAGCGGGCAGAGGCGCTCATCGCCCTGGCCGCGCCGCAGTTCCGTGACGAGTTGGCGGACTCTGTTGGCTGAGCCGCCCGAACTCGTCGACGAGAAGGGAGAGTCGCCGTGAGTCGACCGGTCGTGATGGGGATCAACCTCGACGAGGTGGAGTGGGAGCCGGCAAAGACCCTGTGGGACGACACGGGCGAGGCCGTGCCCACCGGACTGCTGGTCAAGGTACTCAGCGTCGACGACGAGACCGGTGCCAGCACGGTGCTCGTGAAGGCCCCGCCGGGCTGGACCACCGATGCTCCGGAGGTTCACAGCGTGCTGCAGGAGGGCTTCATCCTGGAAGGCACCTACCACAACGGTGACGTGGAGTTGCGGGCGCCCGCCTACTTCTGCCTGCCGCCGGGCACGGTGCACGGCCCCGCCCGATCCGAGGGTCACGTCGTGCTCAGCATGCTGTCGGGACCGCTGGACATCACCCACATCACCCACGACGGCTGACCGAACGAGCCTCAGCAGCCGGGGAGTGCCGGGGGCTATAGTGCTCGCCGGCGCCTGCCGGTAGGGGATTCTCTCGCGGGGGAGTGAGGCCGTCCGGCGCCTGCAGCGGTCAGGAGGTCAACCATGAGC
>JAPPKQ010000385.1 GCA_028819945.1 bacterium
ACGTTGGCTCGCAACTCATAGGTCCGGGACAGCAGTGGGACCATGGAATGCCTTACGAGGGCCAGGTTGGCGAGAGCCTCGACTGCGTCGGCGAAGCGCTCGACGGTGAGATCACCGGCCAGCCAGCGCTTCCGGAGCACCGAGACGACCTCGATATCTGCCAGGAAGGGAACGGCGGCGTCGCGGGCGCGGCGCAGTTCGCGCCGGGCGTCGCGGCCGTCGCTGCCGTCGTCACCGACCGCATTGGCCAGCACGGAGGCGTCGACGACGATCAACGCCGCTGCCGGTCCTCGGCCAAGTCCGCGACCGCCTGCCTCGCGCCCACACGGCCTCCCGAGCGGGTTTCCACCCAATCGAGGACGTCATCGATCGTGGGGTGCTCCACGAGCCGCTTCAACTCGCCGACGAGGTACTGCTGGAGCGACTTGCCCTCGCGCTCGGCCCTGCGACGCAACTCGGCATGCGTCTCCTCCGGCAGGTCCCGGATCAGTACGTTCACCATGCTTTCATTATGCTATCAAATGCGCGGTACCCGCAACTGCCCACCCAGGATCTGCTCACCGACGCGCCGTAGTACCAAGTGCACCTGCTTGGTAGCCGCGGGTTGGCTTGAACCGCGCTATCGACGATGTAGACAAATCTGCGGAGTCGTACATGCAGCGACACGCGGTACCGATTTCGATTGTTCGCAGTCCCAATCGTTCCCGTTTCCCGACGGCTACTTGACTTCATGCTCGATGCCGAGTTGTCGCAGGCCTTCCTTGACGACGAGGAGGAGCATCGGGGGGTGTCGGGTTGACGGGGGTGTCGGGTTGACGGGGGCGTCGGATTGACGGGGAACGCTCGCCGCGGCCGGCGCAGCTCCGAGCGGGTCGGTCACACGGTGGCGGTGTAGAGATCCGAGGCCACGACGACGTCGCCCCCGAAGCCGCCCGAGCGCACGTCCGCGGCCAGCGCGGCCGCGTCGTCGTCGCCTCGCGGCGCCGGCATGAGGTGCGTGAGCACGACTCGCCGCACACCGGCTCGCGCCGCCAATGCGCCCACCGTCGGCGCCTCCGCGTGGTAGCCGGCGAGCCGCTCGACGCGGCGCGGCGAGAGACCCGCTTCGAGGAGGCGCCGGCTGCTCAGCACCTCGTGCACCAGGATGTCGGCTCCGGCGGCCAGATTCTCGACGGCGTTGCAGGCCCGCGTGTCACCCGAGACGACCACGACACCGTCGGGGGTGGTGAACCGGTAGGCGACCGCCGGGTGGATCTCGCCGTGGTCCACCAGCACCGACTCCACGAGCACCTCGCCGACGGTGGTCACCGCCGCCGGTGACGGACTTGGTTCGAAGGGCCGGACGGCGGGCTCGGGCCGGTCCGGGAAGCCGGCGAGGGCGACGCGCGCCGCGATGTCGGGCTCCAGGTTGTCCAGCAGCGACTCGAGATAGCCGACGGCGGGACCGTCGGGGCAGTGGATCGGCAGGGCCTCACACCGCTGCACCCCGTTGCGGATCCAGCGGGTGAGCACCAGCTCGGGAATCCCCATCAGGTGGTCGCTGTGGTGATGGGTGATGACCAGCGCGCCCAGCCGCGTGATGTCGACGCCGGCCTCGGTGAGGCGGAACAGCGTCGCCGGCCCGGCGTCCACCTGCACGAGCGTGCCGTCGTGGCGCACCAGGGCGCCGGCCCCGGCGCGGCCCGGCGAGGGCATCGGTATCCCGCTGCCGGTGATGGTGATCGTCGTCGTCACGTCAGCAGCCCAGCGCGTGGATCACGGCGCGACAGACGTGGCGCATCGCCGGCTCCTGCAGTTCGCCGGCTCGCCGGGTGAGCGACGAGCGCCGCACGGTGTGCAGACCGTCGCAGTTCACGACGGAATCCTCGGCGAGGCCTGCTTCGATCGCATCGATGGGTACTTCGACGGCCAGCCCGCGGATCATGGCGGTGATCTCGGCGACGGTCACCAGCTCGCGCACGTCGATCACCTCCGACCGGGTGAGGACCAGGACCGGCCGGCGCTTGCCCCCGACGTCGGCCCACCACACCTCGCCGCGGATCACCGCGCGCCCCAGGCCTCGGCATCGTCCCAGAAGTCGTCGGGCTGTTCGGGGAAGCGTTGGTATGCGGCACGGTCGGCCAAGGCCGTGGCGTGCCGCACAGCCTCCTCGACCCCGTCGCGAGCCGCCTTGGAGATGTTGATGCCGAGCCGGCGCGCCCGGCGGGCCAGATCGTCGTCCAGCGTGAACGTGGTGCGGGTGGTCGCCATACCAAAATGCTATCACTTCTGATATCATCCCCGTGCGTCAGCGAGTCAGGAGGGGCAGAATTGGACCGGTCATCGATCGCCGAAGCGGCGCGGCGGCTTCGTGTGGCGGCTGCGACCGGCAAGCAGTGCGCGCCCGTGCGTCACCTGCTGGGCAGCGACACCGACATCGAGGCCGCCTATGCCGTGCAGCAGGCGAACGTGGCTCTGGCCGTCGCCGGCGGGCGCCGTGCAAGTGGCCACAAGATCGGCCTCACCTCGCCGGCTGTGCAGGAGCAACTCGGGTTCGGTCAGCCCGTGAGCGGCGTTCTCTTCGCCGACACCTGCGTCCCGGACGGCCTCGACATCCCCGCCGGCCGGCTGGTGCAGCCCCGGGCCGAGGGCGAGATCGCCGTGGTGCTCGAAGGCGATCTCGACAAGGGGACCCACACCGTCGTCGACATCATCGGTGCCGTCGCCTACGTCCTGCCGGCCCTGGAGATCGTCGACAGCCGGAGCGCCCACTGGGACATCACCATCGTGGACATGGTGGCCGACAATGCCTGCAGCGGTCTCTATGTCCTGGGCAGCCGGCCGGTTCCGCTCAGCGCCCTCGACCTGCGGGACGTCGACATGCGGATCACCCTTAACGGCACCACGGCGTCCATCGGCAGGGGCTCGGCCTGCCTCGGCAATCCTCTGAACGCGCTGGTGTGGCTGGCGGACGCCCTGTGCGAGCGGGGGACGCCGCTGGGGGCCGGTGACTGCATCATGACCGGCTCGCTCGGATCGATGGTCCCCCTCAGTCCGGGCGACGAGATCCGCGCCGTGTTGAATCCGATCGGGACGGTCAGCACGAGGCTGGGGGCAGCCGGAGGCTGAGCGGCCGGCGATCGGCGGCTCGGCCCGCCGCTACTCCCCGTCGAGCAGGGTCACGAACCGCCGGTAGCGCGCCTCGACCGGCCCGATCCAGCGCTCGGCGGGCTCGACGATGCGTGCCGTGGTCGCCCAGCGCGCTCCGTCGGCGAGATCGGTCTCGAGGCCGGCCACGAGCCGGGCGGCGAATGCGGCGCCCAGGGCGGCGCTCTCGGGGACGGCCCCGACGTGGACCGCAAGGCCGGTGCAGTCCGCCAAGGCCTGCATCCACGCCCCGACGGCGGTGCCGCCGCCGGTCGCCACGATGCGCCGGGGCGTGATCCCGGCGACGTGGATGTGGCGACGAACGACGAACCCTGCGGTCTCCAGGGCCGCCCGGTGGAGATGTTCCCGGCGGTGGGTGGCCTCGAGGCCCAGCAGCGACGCGGTCGGAGCGCGTCCGGCGACAGGCGTGCGCTCGGGGTGGATCGACGGGAGCCACAGGGGCAGGTCGCCGGGATCCAACGCCGCCAGCGCGGCGTCGAGGTCCTCGCCCGCCGGCGGATCGCCGAGCATGGCGCGCACGCGGTCCCAGAACAGCCCGCCGGCGTTGCTCGGGCCGCCGACCAGGCAGCGGTCGGGCACCACGTGGGGGATGGTCCAGAGTCCGTCGACCTCCCGCCAGCCGTCGCTCACGATCCAGCAGAGAAGTGTGCTGCCGAGCGTGACGATGACGTCGCCCACGTCGGTGGCGTCGGCGACGGTGAGTTCGGCGAGGCCGTCCACGGTGCCGGCGCCGAGCGGGACGCCGTCTATGTCACCCGCCGGCTCCCACCCGGCCACGAGCCGCGGCAGCTGCCCGGTCCGCACGCCGATCTCGCTGCACAGCGCCTCGTCCCAGCCCGTGCCTGCGAGCAGCGGCAGCGCAGCCATGGCCGTGGCCGTGTCGAGGGCCGCCACCCCGGCGAGGGCATGGTTGGCGACGGTCTGCGCCGGCCAGAACCCCGCTGCTGAGGGATGGAGCCCGGCCAGGTGGCGCAGGAAGCCGACCCACTCCTCGTTGCCCACCGGCGGGAGCCCGGCGATCGCCCGGCCTCGGGCGTCGCCGTACAGCAGGCCGGGTCCGAAGGGGACGCTGCGGCCGTCCACCGCCGTGAGCGACGGCACCATGGCAGCCACGCAGGCGGCTTTGGGATCGCCGGGGTCCTGCACATCCCGCCACGCCTGCTGCGGGCCGCGATACCAGGCGGCGGCGGCGTCGACTTCGAGCATTCCCGGCCCCGGGACGCGCAACTCGTGGGGCCGGCGGGTGCGGGCAATGATCGTTCCGGTCTCGTCGACGGCCACGGCCTTGGTGGCCGTGGTGCCGACGTCGATTCCGATCGTGACGGGCGGTCGGCCCTTGGCCGTCACGGCAGCGACGCCCCCACGGGCTGCTCGGCGTATTCGCCGGCGGGGGCTCGGGGGCTCGGGGCGCCGGGAGCGGGCAGCGGCAGACCGTCCACGTAGGCGACCGTGCGGGTTGCGACCGCCGGGATCCGCGGGCCGGGCGTGACGATGCCGGTGAGGTTCAGCGGATCGGTCGCCGGGATCTCCACCCGCTCGCCGTTGCGCTCGCTGCGCCGCACCCTGCGAAGTTCGTCGACGGCGGCCGGCAGCGCGAACTGCTCGCCCGTGAACCCGGTGACGAAGCGTCCGCCGCGGATGACGCCGCGGGCCTCGAGACGGCGCAGCGCCCAGAGCACCTCGCGCCAGGGCAGGGCCAGCGTCTCCATCGCCCGGAGGTCGCGGAAGACCACGCCCCAGCGGGCCAGGAGTTGCTCGGCGGTCGCCTCGGCCAGCTCGTCGGGGTCGACGCGGTCCTCGGGAGCGGCGAGCAGAGACCAGCGACCCACGGGTCCGGTGAGGCCCTGCGCCCCGCGGCGCAGCCCTCGCCGCGGCTGGATGCGGGCGCCGGGGGAACGTCGGCGCGGTCCCCCGAGCAGGGAGCGGAGCGCGCCGAAGCTGTCGGCGGTGAGCAGGCCGCGGGCGACCCCGTCGGTGAGTCCCGATTCGATGTCGGTCGCCAACCGGCCGCAGTCGGCTGTCAGTTCGTTGGCGAACCGGGGGCCGTGGCGTCCGAGGGACTCGAGGATCTCCGCCAGCGCGCCCGCCGCCGGCGCCGTGGGCACTTCGGTGCCGCGGGCCGCCACCGTCAGCCAGTCGAAGTCGCCGCGCAGCCCCAGCGTGACCGGGGTTGCGCGTGAGGTGGCCGCGCCGGGGCGTCCCTCGTCGCCCCGTCGCAGTCCGAGGCGCCCCCAGGCCAGCTCGCCGGACAGGCACAGGTCGTCCAGCCAGACCGGCAGGTAGCCGTCGATTCGCCGGGCGAGGATCTGGCGCTCCCACGTGCCAGCGGCCGCCTCGAATCCCTGCAAC
>JAPPKQ010000171.1 GCA_028819945.1 bacterium
TCTGCAGGATGCGGAACGGGAACGGCATGTAGGTGATGCGCGGCACCCCCGGCAGGTAGCACTTGCGCACCGGATCGTCGGTGAGCCGGTTGGCGTAGTTCTCCAGTTGTCGCTCCGCCGCCCACGGCTGATAGGGAACGGCGCCCCCCTCGACGACGCCGAGCCCGGCCGGGACACCGTCCTGGGCGTTGTGAGGCCGGATGTCCCAGGACGCCGAGTTCAGGGTCTGCCAGATCCCGTTCAGGTCGGGCTGCCCCTCCGGCGTGCGCGGCCCGTCGTACGCCGCATCCGCCGCCTGTTCGGGTGCTTCGGCTGCCGCCGCGGCTCCTGCGACCCCGGCCTCGCCGACCGCCGGCGGCGACGTCAACGCCTCCAGGTAGCCGGCCACCTGCCGCACGGCGTCATCGTCGAGCTCGCGCCGCGAGATGGGCGGCATCTGCCCGTAGCCCTCGCGCGCCACCGCCAGCACGTACTCCGCGTCGAAGCCGAAGGGTACCAGGGCCGGCGCGATGTCGCCGCGGCCCGCCGCGCCATGGCAGAACTGGCACACTTGACGGTAGGGCTCGGCTCCCGGGTGGTCCTGCACCGCCGCGGAAACTTCTGCCTGCGGCGGTGACGCCCCTTCGAACGCCGGCGCGGCCGCCGAGGCCGGCGCCGCAACCAGCAGCGTGGCGCCCAGCACCACGGCGAGCAGATGTGGGAAGCGCATGCGGTATTGTAGCGTGCGGGTGCGCGGCGGGCGCCGGCAAGCCCCGTTTGACCCGCCACGGGTCGCACGTGCTAGACTGATGCGTTTGTTCATGGGGCGCCTCCCCTCAATGCGCACGGGAACTACTTCGTGACGGCCCATCACTTCATCGGCGAAGGCGATTACTCCGACCGGTTGCAGACCACCAGCGGCGACGACCCGAAACTCCTGACGGCGGTGTCCGACGCGGTGCGCGGCGCCGGCCTGCAGGTGGTGGCGGACCAGGCGGTCCCGTTCACCGGCGGGGGCGCGACGCTGGTCTGGGTGCTGGCCGAGTCGCACCTCGTGATGCACCTCTGGCCCGAACTGGGCCGCGCCACCATCGACCTGCACATCTGCGACTACCGCGACTCCAACCGCGAGAAGGCGCAGCGGCTGCGCGAGGCGCTGGCCGAACTCTGCTTCGCGCCGGGCTCGGACGCGTGGCGCGAACTGTCGGTCGGAGACGGGCCGGCCGGTGGCTGAGCAGGATCACGAGGAGCAGTACCGCGGCTTCTGGGCGGATGTCGGGGCCAACTTCCCCGTCCTTGCCGGCGCTCGCTCGACCGAGCAGTACCGGAACGACGAACAGTGGCTCGTCAGCACGCAGCTACCGGAGTTCGACGGGCAGCGCATCCTGAAGACCGACCTCTGGGACGAAGCCAAGAACACCCACATCCTGCGCTGGTGCGCGGCCCGCGGGGCCAGCGCAGTCGGCGTGGACATCTCCCCCGCCATCGTGAAGGATGCCCGGCAGGGCTTCATCGACGACGGGCAACGGCTGCTCGGGGTGCAGGGAGACGTGCGCGCCCTGCCGTTCCGCACCGGCAGCGTCGACGCCGTCTACTCGATGGGCACGATCGAGCATTTCGACGACACCGAGGGGGCTGTACGCGAGATCTTCCGGGTGCTGCGCCCCGGCGGGCGGGCCATCATCGGGGTTCCGAACCGCCACGACCCCTTCCTGCGCCCTCTGCTCGTGGTGGTCCTCTACCACTTGGGCCTCTACGGCTACGGCTTCGAGAAGTCGTATTCGCGCCGCTCCCTGCGGAACATGCTGGAGCGGGCCGGGTTCGAGGTGCGGGCGGAAACAGGTATCCTCTTCATACCGGGCTGGCTGCGGATGCTCGACCTGGCGTGCCACGCTTGGCTGCGTCCCCTCGCCAGGCTGACCGGGGCGCTGTGCGCGCCCTTCGATCTGCTGTCGCGCCGCTTTCCGTGGTTCCGCCGGCACGGATACCTGATCGCTTCGGTGGGGGTGCGGCCCCGAGAATGACCCGGCGGCGGCGAACGGTCGATATACTGGTAGTACTCGAATGACGGAATCCACCCCCGCGCCGAGCGCCGACACCGGCAGCACGCGCTTCGTGCTGACCCTGGGAGCCTACTTCGTGGGCCTGTTCGGACTGATGCGGCTCGACTGGGTCGAGGACAACGTCCTGACCCCGCTCGCGCAGATCCAGCAGCAGGTGGCCGATCAGCTCACCGGCGCGCACACCGACCTGCTGGTCTTCAACGCGAGTTGCAGCGGCGGCGATCCGATGGCGCTGTGCGCCGGGGCCATACTCGCCTACCCCGCAGCGTGGGGCTCGCGCCTGCGCGGCGCGGCGCTCGGGCTGCTGGCCATCGTGCTGCTGAACGTGGTGCGTATCGGCAACCTCTCCCTGGTGGCGGCCGACAAGGACCTGTTCTACCTGCTGCACATCTACATCTGGCCCGGCATCCTGATCCTGGCCACCGCCTGCTACGTCTTCGCCTGGATGAACCGTCAGGGACGTGCGACCCCGGCCGGCGGCACGGGGGGGATGGTGCTCGGGAACGCAGCGCGGCGCTTCCTGCTGCTGGCCGCGGTGCTCGTGGTGGTGTACTTCGCGACGGCGCCGTTCTTCTACGAGAGCGCGTTCGTGGACGTCGTCGCCCGGTGGATTGCCGCCACCGGCGGGGCGATACTTGCCGCCGCGGGCACAGCCACGACGGTCTCCGGACCGGTGATCCGCACCGCGCACGGCGGCTTCCGGGTCACCCAGGAGTGCATCTTCACGCCGTTGATCCCGCTCTACGTCGCGGGGATGCTCTGCGCACCGCTCACGCCATGGCGCCGCGGCCTGGCCCTGGCCGCCACACCGGTCATCTTCTTTGCCCTCGGCGTCTCCCGCCTGCTCGTGCTGGCCGTGCCGGCGGCCGTGATCGGCTCGTACTCGATCGCGGTGCACGCCTTCTCGCAGATACTGGTGGGGCTGATCCTGGTGGGCGTCGCGGCTGTCTATGCAGCCGGTCCGGCGGCCGGAGCCCGCGCCGCGGCCACCCGCGCGGTGCTGGCGTTGGGAGTGGGCATTGCGGCGGCCCTCGCCGGCGCTCCGCTCTGGGGCGCGTTGTTCGGCAGCGCCGCGGCCGGGCTGCAAGCGCTGCTCGGCCACGCAGGCCATACGTTCGTGGACGACCAGGGGGCCTGGATACTGGTTCCCGCCTTCCAGTTGGGCCTGTTCGCGGCCCTGTGGGCCGCCTTGGCGGGACGTAGCGGATGGCCGCGCGCCCTGCTCGGCCTCGGCGCCCTGGCAGTGACCCAGGCGGTGCTCACGATTCCCGTCGGGGAACTCGCCCATCACTACGGCTTCGACCCGCACGCCGGTCTGATCCGCGGCTGGGCCCTGGCGGCTCCCGTGGCGCTGGTCTGGCTGCTGCGGGGTTCCGCACCGCTACCGGCGTTTTCTCCTCTTGCCGCCCGAGCGGGCTGAATCGCACCGGCTCAGGGCGCGGCGCTCTCGTACCACTTGAGGTTGGCAGTGCGGCCGCCGATGCAGACGAGATCGACCCGGCTGTCCCCGTTCAGATCCGCCACCGCACATCCCGACGGAGACATGTCCTCGTCGAGCACCTGCCGCTCCCAAGCCGCGCCGTCGGCGTCGGCCGCCGCGTACAGATAGAGCCGGCGCGTCTCGCCGCGGTCGCCGGTGACGATCTCGTCCCGCCCGTCCCCGTCGAAGTCCGCGGTGACGATGGTGTGGCCGCTGCCGATGTCGTCGATCACCCGCCGCTTCCATTCCCCGCCATCCTCGAGGTAGACCACCACCTGCGGGCCGTGCCACGGCTCGATGGTCGCCACGAAGTCGCGCTCGCCGAGACGGCCCACCGCCCCCTCGCGCGCGCCGCGGGCCGCCCACGGCGCCGGGTCGCCGGCGACCACGGTCTCGCGGCTCCACTCCCCGTCGAGGTACCGGTGGACGTGGACACCCGTGAAGCTGGCGGTGAACGCCGCGTCGCCCGGCCGACCGCGCCAGGGCTTCACGAGCAGGCCGTGCACCACCCCCTGCCCCGCGTCGGTGACGGTGCGCCGCCGCCAGTCGTCGGGCCGGTACCAGTAGGCGGGCACCGCGTCGCGGTACTCCGGCGGCTCGGCGGCCGGTCCGGAAAGCGGCGCCGTGACCAGCACCGGGCGGCCCGTGCCGTCGGGATCGGCCCAGCGGATGCGGTGTACGGTGGGCGTGCGATCGACCTCGCGGATTGTCCACTGCGCGGTCGGATCGCCGTCGTGGGTCAGCAGGCTGAGGATGCCGAGGCTGCTCGCGTGCGTCGTCCCGAACTCGTGGGCCAGCGCGATCTCCGGAATCCCGTCGCCGTCCAGATCGCGCGCCGCCGCGTTGATGGAGCGGTTCAGCCCGGTGGCCAGCACGTGCCGCTCCCAGCCGGGGTTCTCGTACCAGGCCAGCTCGCCGATGCGGGTCGACAGGCCGATGACGTCCGGCCGGCCGTCGCGGTTCAGGTCCGCCACCACCGGCTGGTAGCCGCTGGCCAGCTCCCCGTCGATGGTGTGGGTGACGAAGCGCGGCCCGCCGGCCTCGCCTTGCGCCGCGGCGACCGACGGCGCCCCGCCCCCGCCGGGCGCCAGGAACCCGACCACCAGCACGAGACCCGCCGACGCCGCCGTCTGCCAACGCAGTGCCATTCGATCCCCCTTCCGGCCGCGTCCGCTTCCACCGGCCCGAACCGCTCGCGAGCTGACTGGGCGCCCCACGCTCCCGAGGAAGATCCCGGGCTCAGGCGCGCGGCAGCCACTCGCCGCCGAGCACCGTCCCGCGCGGGAAGAGGCGCTGGCCGCCCGTGCGCAGGTTCTCGTAGTTGTCGACGAAGTCGAACAGGCCGTGCCGCAGCTCCAGCAGCGCCAGGTCGGCCCGTGCGCCGACGTGCAGCGTGCCGCGGTCGTTCAGGTGCGGGAAGACCCGCGAGGCATTGGTCGTGACGCACGCGACCACTTGCGACAGGCTCATCCCCGCGTCGAGGAACTTCGACATCACGTTCGGCAGGTCCACCACCCCCGGGACGCTGCGGCTGGTCGCGTTGCCGTCGGTGGAGATGGTGTCGGGCAGGAAGCCGGTCTGCATGATCTGATCGAAGGTGTCCCAACGGATGTGGCCGCGGCGGCCGTTCGCCACGTCGAAGCGGACGCCCCGGCGCCGCGCCTCGAGCACCGCCGGCCGAATGCGGCCGTCGTCGCCCACGATGGCGTTGGGCGGCGGTGCGTACATGTGCGTGACGACGTCGCCCGGCTTCAGCAGCGCGAACAACGTGGACAGCAGCGAGACGGTCTGCCCCATGTGGATCATCACCGGCAGGTCGAAGGCCGAGGCCGCCGCCTGCGTGCGGCGCAGCACCTCGACGTCGTCGGCCGCCACGTTGCGCGACAGTCGTGCCTTGACCCCCACGACGTAGTCGCGGTGGCGGGCGATGGCATCCCGCGCCGCCGCGACGTCGGCCAGGT
>JAPPKQ010000197.1 GCA_028819945.1 bacterium
GTCCGTGTACCGGGTGCGCGTCGGCGACTACCGGATCCTCTACGAGGTCATCGATGATCGCCTGGTGATTCACGTCGTCCGCGTCGCCCATCGCCGCGAGGCCTACCGGCGCCGATGAAGCCGATCCGCAGGCGGCCGACGACCACTCCGAGGCCGGACGAGCGCCGGCGGATGGAAGGTGGCGTTTCCGGTTTGCCGAGCGCATAGCAAGTGATCACCTTGTAAATCAGCAGTGGGATTGGTGATATACAAGGTAGTGCGGTAGAGTGTGGGGGTGATCGAGCGGGAAATCACACCGCATCTGCGGCGTCTGATCAACCAGTACCCGGTCCTCACGATCACCGGACCGCGCCAGTCCGGCAAGACGACCCTGTGTCGCCGCGCCTTCGGGGATCTGCACTACGCAAACCTGGAGGATCCCGACGTGCGCGACTTCGCGACATCGGACCCGCGGGCGTTCCTGGCGCAGTTCCCCGATGGGGCTGTGTTCGATGAGATCCAGCGTGCCCCGGATCTGCCGTCGTACCTCCAGGTCCTCGTCGACGAGGACCCCCAGCGGTTCCGGTTCGTCCTCACCGGCAGCGAGCAGTTCGGTTGGACCGACTCGATCAGCCAGTCGCTGGCGGGCCGTACCGCCGTCCTGCGCCTGTTGCCATTCACGCTGGGGGAGTGTGCTCTGGCCGGCGCGTCCGGCGATGTCAACGAGGTGCTGTTCACCGGCGGCTATCCGAACATCCACGCCCGGGGCCGCGCCCCCGCCGAGGCGCTCGGCGACTACGTCACGACCTACGTGGAGCGCGACGTGCGCCGGATAGGCGCAGTCCAGGACCTTGCCGCGTTCGCTCGCTTCATGCGCCTCGCTGCGGGTCGCGTCGGCCAACTCCTGAACGTCACGAACCTCGCGAACGACGCCGGCGTGGCTCCCGGCACCGCCCGCTCGTGGCTGTCGGTCCTGCAGGCCAGCGACATCGTGTTCCTACTGGAGCCCCACCTGCCGAACATCCGCAAGCGCCTCACCAAGTCGCCGAAGCTCTACTTCATCGACGTCGGCCTGGCGAGCTACCTCATCGGGATCCGCACCGCCGAGCAGGTCGCCACCCACCCTCTGCGGGGCAATCTGTTCGAGAACGCCGTGGTCGGCGAGGCCCTCAAGCACGCCTACAACGCCGCCGTGCGGCATCCCCGACTGTCCTTCTTCCGGACCCAGGCGGGCCTCGAGTGCGACCTGTTGTACCCGACGCCCTCGGGCCTAGCTGCCGTCGAGGTCAAGTCCGGCGCGACACTCCACACATCCTGGTTCTCCCGCCTGGAGCGCATAAGGAGAGAGATCCCCGATGTCTCGGCGGCTGTCCTGGTCTACGGCGGCACCGAGCGCCAGCACCGCACCGCCGGCGCCGCCGTCCCGCTCGCGCGACTCGCCGAGCACCTGACCACCCTCGACGCCGCCGTCGCAACTCGTCTTGCCCCGCGGACAACGCCGTGATCGGTCGCCGGAATGACATGGCTTGAGCACCGCCCCGGCGGGCCCGTCGGGCGTCCCGACCGGAAGATACCGCCGGAAATGTCCGTTATGTAAAGTGTCTGCCGGATCCCGGTCGCTCTGGGTAGCGGGGTCCGAGAGGGCTCGGTCCCTGGCTCGTGGCATGCGCCCGGGGCGTCGGGCTCACTGGCCCTTGCGGCGGTTCGTCCAGTAGTGCTTGCGGATGTGTACGGCGACGTTGCGGGGGTTGTCGCGCCAGCACTGCAGCGGGTCGAAGCCGTCGTGCGCCAGGCACATGTTGCAGGACACGCACTCGACGCCGCCGGTGCGGCCTGCCTCCAGCTTGCGCACCAGGTCGGGCTCGCGGATGAACGGGCGGGCCATGGCCAGGAAGTCGGCGTCACCCGATGAGAGGATGTCGGTCATCGTCTCCGTCGTCCGCACGCCGCCCACGAGGATTATCGGCAAGCCCGACGCCTCCTTGACGGCCCTGGCGAACGGCCGGTAGTAGGCCTCGGCTCCCGCCGGCTGCCTGGCACGCTGCACAAGCAGGTTCCGCCAGGCCTGCGCACGACCCACCGCCACGTAAGGGCGGATGTTCTCGAAGTAGCTCCGCATCACCCCGTAGGTGGTCTCGAAGCCGTTGATGCCGCGCTCGGCCAGCAGCTTCGCCCGCTGAAGCGACTCCTCGCGCTGTAGGCCGCCCTCCACCGAGTCCTCGACGCTCAATCGCGCTGTGACGGGCAGGTCGTCGCCGACGGCGCTCCGCACAGCGTCGTAGACCTCGACCATGAAGCGGTTGCGCCGCTCGGCGTCGCCACCCCATTCGTCGTCGCGGGTGTTGGCGTGCGGCGAGCAGAACTCCGAGATGAGGTAGCCGTTGCCGCCGTGGATGTGGATGCCGTCGAATCCCGCCTCGGCGGCCCGCCGGGCAGCCGCCCCGAATGCCGCCACGAGGCCGCGGATCTCCCCGTCGCTCAACTCCTCGGGTTGGATCGTGTACATGGCGTTGGGCACCGGCGACGGCGCCACCGGCGTGATGGCCGACATCATCGTCTGGCTCCCGCAGTGGCCGATCTGGGCGAAGATCCGCCCTCCGGCCTCGTGGACCGCGTCGGTCGCCCGCTGGAGGGCGGGAATGACCCGGTCGTCGTGAATGCCCGTCTGGTTGGCGCTGGCCTGCCCGCGGGGGTCCACGTACATGTGCCCGGTCAGCAGCAGGCCCGCTCCCCCCTCGGCCAGGCGCCGGTACAGCTCGACGAAGGAGTCGTACACCACGCCGCTCGGCGACGCCATCGTCTCCGACGTGGCCCCACGCACGATCCGGTTGGGTATCTCCAGCGATCCGATCCGGCCGGGCTGCAGGTACAGAGGTGCGGTCGTCATGGTCTTCTCCTCAGCAGCCGCCGTCGCGGAACTGGTTGTTCTCGGCGGGCGGCAGGTCGTCGATCTCCAGGGGATATCTCAACCAGTCGACGTCGCAGAAGCCGCCGAACTCGTCCTGCAGGTTCAGCAGAATACGCACCGACGGGGCAGCGCGTATCGCCGCCCACAGCTCGGCTCCGCTGGTGATGTTCTCGGGGTACCAGTCGGGAACCTCCCCGGCGAGGCCGGCGCGCACGACCGCCTCGGCCTCCTCGGTGGGTTCGCCGCTGAGGCCCGCACAGTCGGGCGAGTCGAACACCGCCTCGGCGAACTCCACCGGCGGGTGGTAGTACCCCAGCCAGGCGTACGGCACCACCAGATGCTCCATCGTGTCGGCCGGCAACTCGACGCCGGCCCCGAACCCCTCCTTCGTGTAGCAGTCCGGGTGGTTCACGGCGAAGTAGAGCTGCACCGCGCCCCACGCTCTCGGCGACAAGAGCTCCGGCGTCAGGTCGTAGGCGTGCGCCAACTCGTGGATCACCGTCCCCAGCGTCATCGAGCGGATCGCCACGCGGTCCGACATGCAGATCTGGAAGAGGCCCCGGCCGTGGCAGAAGGCCCTCGTCAAGCCGCCGAACTCGATGCCTTCGACGAATTGGGTCCGGTGCCGGACGTGGTCCCAGGCGGCCCTCAGCCAGGGGAACTCCGCCTCCCGCTCCGCCACGACCCTGTCGATCCAGGTGCGCAGGAACTCCGTCGGATCCTCCGGCACCTCCGCCGGATCGAACCCCTCGAAGTCCCGCACCGGCACCGGCGACGGCCGCTATCCGAAGGAGCCGTCACCGAGTTGGCCGAAACCGTTGGCGCCCCAGCACGACACCGAACCGTCGGCCTCCATGGCGCAGGCGTGCCCCTCCCCCGCCCGCGACGCCGTGCTCACGGTCACCGCGACAGCCCGGGTGATTCCCCGGAGGCGGGCGGGAGCGGCCCGAGGCTCCGTCGTCCCGTCGTCCGGCTGGCCCGCGGCGTTGTTGACGCCCCAGCACGACACGCCGCCGTCCCGGTGCAGGGCGCAGACGCTGCGGTCCCCCACCGAGACGGCGAGGGCATCGCTGATGCCCGCCACGACCTGGGGACGGACGGCGTCGGCGAAACGCCGATGCTGACCGCCAGCACGTCCTCCAGGACTGCCGCACTCAACCGCTCGCGGGTGCCCTCGCGGCCCCAGCACGACAGGCCCCCGTCCGGTCGCACCGCACAGGTCCTGTCGAAGGAGGCCGCCAGCAGGGTCTCGCCGCTGCGCCCGCCGCCACCCGCCGCGAAGGCCTCGAACGGCGGTGCAGCGACCGTCACCGGCGAACTGACCAGCCAGCGGCCCACGCCGGCTGTGGTCGGGAAGAAGCGCCGCGCCGGCAACAGCCGCTCGCTCCAGCGCCCACCCTCGGAGCGGCGCTGCACCCCGAAATCGATGCGGCCGTCGGCCAGGCGCCGGGCGGTGATGCGCACCCAGACACGTGCCTCGGGTTGCCCGGGCTGCTCCGGCGCCAGCCGCAGCGTGATCGGCCGGCTCACGAGCCAGCGGTCCGTGGGGGCGTCCACCGGGAAGAACCGCCTGTCCGGGAGGATGGGATCGTCCCAGAACCCGTCGGGATCGTGCGGGCGGAGAGCGAACTCGGTGCGCCCGTCCTCGAGCCGGCGGGCTTCGACGTGCACCTGCTGGAACGGTCCCTCGTCGAGCGGGACGGCCTCCTGCGCCGCGCTCTCCTGCGCGGCGGCAGCCGAACCGAACGCGCCCCCGACCATCAGGGACGCGGGCAGCGTCACGGCAACGCAGACCAGTGCCGCGTTCCTCAGCGCCCGCCGCACGTCCGCCTCTCCCGATCTTCCGATCGCACCGAAGCGATTGCGGGATAGTACGCCGTGCCGCGACAGTGGACCTACTCCGTGAGGCCCTCACGCTCCCGGGCGAACCTCCGGAGATATCGTCGCGATGCCCGTACCGACCCCGAAAGCCGACGACTGCATGCCTGCCCGCGACGACCACTCCTCCTCGAGCCCTCCGGCGCCGTCGCAGCACAGCGAGCCGCAGCCTCCGCTCGAGGAGTTGCTCGACACCGACCACGACCCCGCCTACGGCGAGGCCGTGCAGGTGGCGTCGCTCGTGCAGCGGGTCACGGCAGCCAACGCCAGCCCGTTCACCTTCGCCGGGACCGGCACCTACGTCGTAGGCGGGCGGCGGGTGGCGGTCATCGACCCCGGTCCCGACGACGCCGGTCACACCGAGGCCCTCCTGCGAGCACTGGAGGGACGCACGGTCACCCACATCTGCATCACGCACACCCACAGCGACCACTCCCCCGCCTCCCGCGCGCTGGCCGAGGCCACCGGCGCCCCAACTCTGGGCTTCGGCCCGCACCCGGCCGCCGATGCGGGCCGCGACAGCGCCAAGGGATCAGCCGTGCAGGAGGAACCCGGGGATTGGGACTTCACACCCGACGGCGTGCTCCGTCATGGTGACGTGGTGGCCGGTGACGGCTGGACCCTCCAGTGCCTGCACACCCCCGGCCACATCTCGAACCACCTGTGCTTCGCCCTCCCCGAGGAGCGGGCCCTCTTCACCGGCGATCACGTCATGGGC
>JAPPKQ010000446.1 GCA_028819945.1 bacterium
GCCACGATCCTCTCGGCCCAGTGCACCGACGAGCGCGTCAACGTGGTGACCCCCGCACTGTTCGAGCGCTTCCCGACACCGGAGGATCTGGCCGCCTGCGATCCTCGCGAGCTGGAGGAGTTGATCCACTCCACCGGCTTCTACGCCGCCAAGACCCGCAACCTGATGGCGATGGCCGACCGGCTGGTCCGCCTCCACGGCGGCGAGGTGCCGACGACGATGCGCGAGCTGACCGCCCTGGGGGGCGTCGGGCGCAAGACCGCCAATGTGGTGCGCAGCGTGGCCTTCGGCCTGCCGGGCCTGCCCGTGGACACGCACGTCGGGCGGTTGTCGCGGCGTCTCGGGTTAACCGCGCAGACCGACCCGGTCGCCGTCGAGAAGGAGCTGAACCCCATGATTCCCGCGGCCGAGCGAGGCGATTTCAGCATGCGGCTGATCCTGCACGGCCGGCAGGTCTGCGGGGCGCGCCGGGCGGATTGCGGCGGCTGCGTGTGCAACGACTTCTGCCCGTCGGCCTTCGCGGTCTGAGCATGCGTCGCCGTCTCCGCGAGCCTCCGGCCGGCCGCGGCCTGCTGCGCTTCCGCCCCCGGTCACCTCGCCGCGATGACGTCACTTCGCGCGGGGGGAGAACCAGCGTCACCACGGTGGCGGAGACGGCGGGCCTGCTGCGGCTGATCGACGCGCGCCGCCTGGCCGAGGTGCCGATCCCGGAGATCCAGGACACCACGCCGCCGGGGGTCCTGGAGGCGGTCCGCGAGATCATCGCCGAGGTGCGCCGCGACGGGGATGTTGCACTCCGGCAGATGGCCCGGCGCTTCGACGGGGCCTCGCTCACCGACCTGGCGGTGCCACCGGCGGCGTGTGCGGCCGCCCTGCAGTCTCTGGAGCCCGCCGTGCGCGACGCCCTTGGGGTCGCCGCGGAGCGCATCGGGGAGTTCCACGGCGCGCTGCGCGAACCCGCCCACGTCTGGTCCCGCGACGGCGTAACGGTCCGCTCGTTGCGGATTCCGGTGGACCGGGCGGGCCTGTACGTGCCCGGCGGGCGTGCCGCCTACCCGTCGACGGTGCTCATGACGGCCATCCCGGCCAGGGTGGCGGGGGTGGCGAGCCTGGCTCTCTGCGTCCCGCCCCGACCGGACGGAACGGTGGCGCCGGTCACCCTCGCCGCCGCAGTGCTCGCAGGGGTGCAGGAGGTGTACGCGGTCGGTGGCGCCGGCGCCGTGGCGGCGCTCGCCTACGGCACCGAGACGATCCCGCGGGTCGACCTCATCGCCGGTCCCGGGAACGTCTACGTGGCGGTGGCCAAGCAGGAGGTCGCCGGTGTCGTCGGGGTTCCGTCGGCGTTCGCGGGTCCCTCCGAGGTCGTCGTGGTGGCCGATGGATCGGCGGCGGCGGACCTTGCCGCAGTGGATCTCATCGTGCAGGCCGAGCACGGCCCCGACGGCATGGCCTGCCTGGTGACGTGGGAACCCGCTGTCGCCGAGGCGGTGGGCGCGGAGGTTGCAGCCGCCTCGGCGGTGGCGCCGCGCCGGGCGGAGATCGAGGCGACCCTGTCCTCGTCCGGCTACGCCATCCTGGTCGAGAACCGCGAGCAGGCGGCCGAGGTCGTGAACAGGATCGCCCCCGAACACCTCCAACTGATGGTGGCCGAACCCGAAGAGCTGGTTCCGCTGATTCGCCACGCCGGTGCAATCTTCTGCGGCCAGAACGCGCCGGCCTCCCTCGGCGACTACCTGGCGGGCCCCTCGCACGTCCTGCCCACCGGGCGGACGGCGCGCTTCGCCTCGGCACTGGGGGTGGCGGACTTCTGCCGCAGGACGCACGTCATCTCCGCCGGGGAGGACGCCCTGCTGAGCCTCGGGCCGGCGGTCGAGGCCCTGGCGACCGCCGAGGGGCTGCCGGCGCACGCCGCCTCGGTGCGACGGCGCCTGGACCGCCTGCGCGGCGGGGACCCCGCGGGGACGCGCCCGTGAGCGGGCCCCAGCCCCGCCGGGAGGTGGCCGGGATGGAGGGCTACCACTCGGTCCAGGTGGACGTGCGGGTGCGCCTCAACACCAACGAGTCCCCCGACGCGCCTCCCGAGGGCTTCAGCGCGGCCCTGGCGGAGAGGCTGGCGGGGATCGACTGGAACAGGTACCCGTCGCGATCGGCGGAGGAACTGCGGTCCGGTATCGCCGACCTGCACGGCACGTCGCAGCAGAACGTGTTCGCGGCCAACGGATCCAACGAGGTGATCCAGACGTTGCTGCTGAGCTACGCCGGTCCGGGGCGGCGCGTGGGCCTGTTCGCACCGACCTACGCGCTGCACACCCACATCGCCCGCGTGGTCGGCTCGGAGGTCATCACGGCGCCGCGCGGACCGGACTTCCGCGTCGCTGCCGGCGCGGCCGCCCGCTTCGCCGCCGCCGAGCAGCCGGACGTGCTGTTCCTCTGCTCACCCAACAACCCGACCGGCACCGTGGAGGATCCCGAGACGGTGCAGGCGGCCCTCGAAGCGGTTGCCGGCTACGGCGGGCTGCTGATCACCGACGAGGCCTACGTGCAGTTCGCAGGGCGCGAGCCCGGCATGTTCAGCGCGGTCGACCTGCTGGCGGAGGATGCGCCGCTGGTGGTCTGCCGCACGTTCTCCAAGGCCTGGGCGCTGGCCGCCGTTCGGCTGGGCTACGCCCTGGCGCCGGCCCGCATCACCGATGACTTGCACAAGGTGGTGCTGCCGTACCACCTCGACGTGATGACCCAGGAGATCGGGCTGCTCTGCCTGCAGGACGCAGCCGCCGCCGACCGCCGGGCCGCCGGCATCGTCGCCGAGAGGGAGAAGCTCGCCGCCGGCCTGGAGGCGCTGCCCGTGGTTCAGTGGCCCTCGGGCGCCAATTTCATCCTGTTCCGCCCCAGCGAGCGTGACGGCGCGGCCGTGTGGCGCGAGCTGGTGGAGCGTTCGATCCTGGTGCGGGACTGCAGCTCCTGGGAGGGCCTCTCCGGGTGCCTGCGCGTGACCGTCGGCACGTCCCGGGAGAACGCATTGTTCCTGGAGGCTCTGGGGGACGTTCTGCGCTGAGCCGTCCGAGCGCCGGAGCGTGCTGCGATACTGCACAGTGCCGGCGAGGACCGGTCCCTGACGAGCCATCAAGGAGGCGCCGTGAGCGAGCGGCAGTCGCAACGGCAGCGCAGCACCACCGAGACGACCATCAGCATCGACCTCCATGTGGACGGGGACGGGCGGAGCGAGGTGTCCACCGGGTTGCCCTTCTTCGACCACATGCTGGCGCAACTGGCCCGTCACGGCGGCTGGAGCCTCACCGTGTCGGCGCAGGGCGACCTGGACGTGGATTCCCACCACACCGTGGAGGACACCGGCATCCTGCTGGGGCTGTGCTTCGCCGAGGCGCTCGGCGACAAGCGCGGGGTGCGCCGGTTCGCCTCCGCGGCGGTTCCTCTCGACGAGGCTCTCGTGAACGTGTCGCTGGACCTCTCGGGCCGTCCTTTCCTGCACTACGAGGTGGACCCGCCCGGCGAGAAGATCCTGGGCGACCCCCCGTTCGATCCCCAGCTCATGGAGGAGTTCTGGCGGGCATTCGTGGTGGCCGCGGGCATCACGCTGCACCTGGTGCTGGTGCGCGGCCGCAACACGCACCACATCCTGGAGTCCGCCTTCAAGAGCGTGGCACGCAGCCTGCGCGACGCCGTGCGTCTCGAGGGCACCGACGTGCCCTCGACGAAGGGCACGCTCTGAGCGTGCCCGGGGCCGCGGTGCCGGGAGCATGAACGAGCCGCGACGCCCGCTGGTTGCCGTCCTGGACTACGGCATCGGCAATCTCCGTTCCGCCCAGAAGGGCCTGGAACGCGTCGGCGCCGAGGCGCACCTCACGGCGGAGCCGGAGCTGATCAGGCGCGCCGACGGGCTGGTGCTGCCGGGAGTCGGCGCCTTCGGCCCCTGCATGGCGGCGCTCGAGGCGGCGGGCCTGGACGTCGAGGCGCGCCGGGCCACCTCCGCGGGGGTGCCGTTCCTGGGCATCTGCATCGGCATGCAGATGCTCTTCGAGGGCTCCGAGGAGGCTCCCGGGCGAGCGGGCCTGGGTTTGCTCGCCGGGCAGGTGCGCCGGTTGCCCGACGGCCTCAAGCGGCCCCAGATGCAGTGGAACCAGCTGAACGTGCAGCGCCCGGACCCGCTGCTGGCCGGCCTCGACGGCGCCTGGGTCTACTTCGTGCACTCGTACGCGCCGGAGCGCTCGGAGACGACGGTCGCCACCTGCGACTACGGCGGCCCCGTGACCGCGGTCGCCGCCTCGGGCGCCGTGCGGGGCGTGCAATTCCACCCCGAGAAGTCGGGAGCCGAGGGCCTGCGGCTGCTGGCCAACTTCGTGGCGATGCTGGCGGCGCGCTGATGCTGCTGTTCCCGGCCATCGATCTGCGGGGAGGGCGCTGCGTGCGCCTGTACCAGGGAGACTTCGCCGCGGAGACCATCTACGCGGAGGACCCCGCGGAGGTTGCGGCGGCGTTCGCCGCGGCCGGCGCCCCGTGGCTCCACGTCGTCGACCTGGACGCGGCGCGCACGGGCGATCTCACCAACCTGGCTCTGGTCGGCGCGATCGTGGCGGCCGCCGGCCTGCCGGTGCAGTACGGCGGGGGGGTGCGCTCGGTGGACGCCGCGGCACGGCTCGCCGAGGTCGGGGTGGCTCGGGTCGTGGTCGGGACCGCCGCGCTGGAGGATCCGTCGCTGGTGACCGAGATCGCCGCCCGCCAACCGGTCGCCCTCGGCCTGGACGTGCGCGGGCGGGAGGTGGCGGTGCGGGGCTGGCAAGCCGCGGGCGGCCGGAACCTCGCCGAGGTGCTGGCGGCCGCGCCCGCGGCGGATGCCGTGGTCGTGACCCAGATCAGCACCGACGGCACCCTCGGGGGCCCGGACATGGAGCTGCTGGCCGAGACGCTGGCGGCCACCGCGGCCCCGCTGATCGCCTCGGGCGGTGTCGGCGACTTGGCCGACCTTCGCCGGCTCGCAGCCCTGACAGTCGGCGGGCGGACCCTGGCGGGCGCCATCGTGGGGCGCGCCCTGTACGAGCGGACCGTCGACCTGGCCGAGGCGCTCGCAATGCTCGCCCCTCGGACATCGTTGGACCCATGGTGAGTCCCGTCGTCGTCCGCATCATCCCCTGCCTGGACGTGGACGCCGGGCGGGTCGTCAAGGGCGTGGAGTTCGTGGACCTGCGCGACGCCGGCGACCCCGTCGAGTTGGCCGCACGCTATGACGCCGAGGGCGCCGACGAGCTTGTCTTCCTGGACATCACCGCCTCCTCCGACGCCCGCGAGGTGATGCTGGAGGTGGCCCGCCGCACCGCCGAGGAGGTCTTCATCCCCTTCACCGTGGGCGGTGGGATCCGCAGCACCGACGACGCCCGGCGCCTGCTGCGCGCCGGCGCCGACAAGGTCTCGGTGAACACCGCGGCGGTGGCCCGACCGGCGCTGGTGGCCGAGATCGCCGAGG
>JAPPKQ010000243.1 GCA_028819945.1 bacterium
CGCCGCCCAGGTGCTGGGCGACGCCGGCTACGAGACGGTCATGGTCAACTGCAACCCCGAGACGGTCTCCACCGACTACGACACCAGCGACCGGCTCTACTTCGAGCCCCTCACCACCGAGGACGTGCTGGCGGTGCTGGACGCCGAGGAGCGCTCGGCGCGGCGTGGCGGCGGGCCCGGCGTGGCCGGGGTGATCGTGGGACTCGGCGGGCAGACGCCGCTCAAGCTGGCCGGCGAACTGCCGCCGGGGCTGGTCGCGGGCACCTCGCCGGCCGCCATCGACGCGGCGGAGGACCGCGAGCAATGGGGGGCGCTCTGCCGGCGCCTGGGGATCCCCCAGCCGCCCGGGGATGTCGCCACCTCCGCCGGCGCGGCCCGGGAGGTCGCCCGGCGGATCGGCTACCCGGTGCTGATTCGTCCCTCCTACGTGCTCGGCGGGCGCGCCATGGTCATCGTGCACGACGACGAGGAGTTGGCGGTCGCCATGGCCGAGATGAGCCACGAGGGGTCCCTCGGCCGCGAGGGGGGCCTCTCGGCGGAGCGGCCCGTGCTGGTGGACCGCTTCCTGGAGGACGCGGTGGAAGTGGACGTGGACGCTGTGCGGGACCGCGCCGGCGCCGTGCTCATCGGCGGCGTCATGGAGCACGTCGAGGAGGCGGGCGTGCACTCCGGCGACAGCGCCTGCCTGCTGCCGCCGGTGAACCTCCCGGCGGGTGTGGTCGAGATGCTGGAGCGGCACACCCGGGCGATCGCCGACGAGCTTCAGGTCGTGGGCCTGCTGAACGTGCAGTACGCGGTGCCCCGCGGCCCCGACGGCGCCCTCGGTGCCCCCGACGGCCGGTCGGTCTTCGTGCTGGAGGCCAACCCGCGGGCGTCGCGCACGGTGCCGTTCGTGGCCAAGGCCACCGGCGTGCCCCTGGTGAAGCTGGCCACGCTGGCGATGATGGGGGAGACGCTGGCGGACATCGCCGCCTCCGGGTCGGTCGAGGGCTGGACGGGACCGGTGCCCGCGCCCGGCTCGGCGGAGGCTTGGCGGCCGCCCGAGCACATCTCGGTGAAGGAGGCGGTGCTGCCCTTCAACCGCTTCCCCGGCGTGGACGCGGTGCTGGGACCCGAGATGCGCTGCACCGGTGAGGTGATGGGCATCGACCAGCGGCCGGGGCTGGCGTTCGCCAAGAGCCAGATCGCCGCCGGGGCGGCCCTGCCGACGACCGGGTCGGTGTTCCTGTCGCTCGCCGACCGGGACAAGGAGGCGGGGATCACCGTGGCGCGGCGTCTCGCCGGGATGGGCTTCACGTTGCTGGCCACCCGGGGCACGGCGGACGCCCTCGCCGCCGCCGGGGTCGGCACCGAGGAGGTCGTGGCGAAGCTGGCCGACCCCGAGGGCCCCCACGCGGTGACGCTCCTGGACGCAGGCCGCATCGATCTGGTCATCAACACGCCGCAGGGCCGGGGCCCGCGCGCCGACGGGGCCGGCATCCGCCGTGTCGCGGCGCAGCGCGGCGTGCCGCTGCTCACCACGGTCGCCGCGGCGCTGGCCGCCACCGCCGGCATCGCCGACCAGCGCAACCACCCCATGGAGGTGCGCAGCCTGCAGGAATACCACCGGGACATCCGGGAGCGCGCGTGAGGCAGCGCCGGCGGCCGGTGGACCTGCGGGTCTCGGTGGGCGCGGTGGAGTTGCCGAACCCGGTGCTGTGCGCCTCGGGCACGGCGGGCTACGGAACCGAATTGGCCGGGGTGATGGACTTGACGGCGCCCGGCGCGGTCGTCGTGAAGTCGCTCTCCGCCGAGCCCTGGCCCGGGAACCCGGCCCCCCGGGTGGACGCAACCCCCGCGGGGATGATCAACAGCGTCGGTCTGCAGGGACCGGGCGTGGCGGCCTGGGCGGCCGAGCAACTGCCGGCGCTGCGGGCGGCCGGCGTGCGGGTCGTGGCCAGCATCTGGGGTCGCACCGTCGAGGAGTACCGCAGGGCGGCCGAGTTGCTGGCACCGCACCGCGACGGCATCCTCGCACTCGAGGTGAACCTCTCCTGCCCCAACCTGGAAGGCGGCGAGCATCTCTTCGCCCGGGCGCCCGAGTCCGCTGCCGCCGCCACCGAGGCGGCCGCCGCAGCAGGGCTGCCGCGGTGGGCGAAGCTGAGCCTTGTCGCTCCCGACATCGTGACGGTTGCGGCCGCGGCCCGGGAGGCCGGGGCGGACGCGGTGACGCTCATCAACACGGTCCCGGGCATGGTCATCGACATCGCCGAGCGTCGGCCGGTCCTGGGCGCCGGCGCCGGCGGCGTGTCGGGACCCGCCATACGGCCGCTGGCGGTGCGCGCGGTCTGGGAGACGCATACGGCGTTCGGCGACCTTCCGATCGTCGCTGCGGGCGGGGTGGCGCGCGGCGCCGATGCGGTCGAGATGCTGATGGCGGGCGCCTGTGCCGTGCAGGTCGGTACGGCCACGTTCGCCTCGCCGCGTGCCCCGGAGCGGGTGTGCGCCGAATTGACCGCCTGGTGCCGGCGCCGGAGGGTGGAGAGGGTTCGCGAGCTCACCGGCGCGGCGCACCGCGCCCGGCGGCAGGGGGCGTCGTGACGGCGGACATCTCCTCGCAGCGGGCGGGCGCGCCGCTGGATCCCGGTCGCTGCGCGGTCGCACTCGACACCGACGACTTGGACCGGGCGCTGGGGTTGGCGCGGGTTCTGCGTCCCTGGTTCGGCATCGCCAAGGTGGGCCTGGAGCTGTTCGGTGCCGTCGGGCCGCGCGCCGTGCGGTCGCTCCGCGACGAGGGGTTCGAGGTGTTCGTGGACCTGAAACTGCACGACATCCCCAACACCGTCGGCCGGGCGGCCCGCGCCGTGGGCAGCCTCGGGGCGCGCTATGTCACGATGCACGCCGCAGGCGGCGCGGACATGCTGCGGGCGGGGGTGGAAGGGCTCGCCGAGGCGACGCGCCCGGCGGGCGCCGAGCCGCCGCTGGCGCTGGCCATAACCGTGTTGACCAGCGATTCTGTGGCCGCGCCGGAGTTGCTGGCCCAGCGAGCCCGCGGTGCCTCCGCCGCCGGCTGTGGAGGGGTGGTGTGTGCAACCTCCGATCTGGAGGCGATCCGGGCGGCCGCGCCCGAGCTGTTGCGCGTCGTGCCCGGGATCCGCCCCCGCGGCGCCGCGGCCGACGATCAGGCAAGAGTGGCGACGCCGCCCGGGGCGGTCGCGGCAGGCGCCGACATCCTCGTCATCGGACGCCCGGTGACCGCCGTCGGGGATCCCGCAGCCGCCGCTGAGGCCCTTCTCGCCGGCTGAGTCGGGGCCCGGCGGGCGGCGGCTCGGCGCCGCGGAGTGACGATCGCGGCGCAAAATGCCACGGATTCGGCCGCGACACGGTTAAAGTCCCCGCCATGCCACTTCCCCCCCAACTCAGTGATGAGCAACGTAAGGCGGCTCTTGCCAAGGCAGCGGCGGTTCGCCGCCAGCGGGCAGAGCTGAAGGAGCGCCTCAAGATTGGCAACGTGAGCCTGTCAGAGGTGTTGGACATGGCAGCCAGCGACGACGTCGTCGGCGGCACCAAGGTGCTGTCGGTGCTCGAGTCCCTTCCCCGCGTCGGGAAGGTGACAGCTCGCCGGCTCATGTCCGAACTCGACATCAGCGAGACGCGGAGGCTGCGCGGCCTCGGCGTCAAGCAGCGCGAGGCACTCTTGGCCAAGTTGTCGTAACAGCCGCCGCGCTGTGCGCCGACAATCCAGGGATCGGGACCGACGGCATCTTCTCTGCTGATCGTTCTGTCCGGACCGGGCGGGTCCGGCAAGAGCACGCTGGCGCGCCTGCTGGTCGGCCAGGACGATCGGCTCTGGCTGAGCCGATCGTGGACGACCCGCGCCCAGCGCACAGGTGAACCCGACGACGCCTACCACTTCGTGGACCGCGCCAGGTTCGACGCGGCCATCGCGGCGGGTGAGTTCCTGGAGTGGACCGACTTCGGCGAGTACCGGTACGGCACGCCGAACCCGGACCCGCCGCCGGGCTGCGACATCCTCCTGGAGATCGACGTCCAGGGTGCGCGCCAGGTTCGCCGGCGCCACCCCGAGGCACTGCTGCTGTTCCTCGAGGCGCCGACCGAGGGCGACCAGGTGCACCGCCTGCGAGGGCGCGGCGACAGCGAGGATCACGTCAGGGCCCGGCTGTCCTACGGTGCCAGCGAGCGGGAGACCGCCCGCGAGCTCGGTGCCGTCGTCGTGGTGAACGCCGAACTGGCCGAGACCGTGGCCACCATGGCGCGGATCATCGACGATCATCGGCAACGCCTCGCCACCGAGGAGGCGGCCGCGGGCGGCTGAGGCCCCCGCGGATGCGACGGGAGCGGCGAGATCGGCGGACAATCCGGGCTCGACCGGTAGACTCATCGGTCGCGTCGGTGCTGCGCCGCAGTTCGATTCGTCTCGATTCACAGGCCGACCCGTGACACCGGCCGGCTGCGCCGCGTGCCGCACCTGACGACAGATTCGACGACCATTCCGGGAGCGACGATGCAGGGCACCGAGATCGGTGACGAGACCAACAGCATGATCAACCCGCCCGTGGAACACCTGCTGGAGCAGGCCGACGACTCGAAGTTCCGGCTGGTCTCGCTCAGCGCCAAGCGAGCCAGGCAGATCAACTCCTACTACGGCCAACTCGGCGAGGGTCTGGGCCGGATGATCCCGCCGCAGGTCTCCTCGACCGCCCGCAAGCCGCTCTCGATCTCCCTGCAGGAAATCGACCAGGGCAAGATCGTGGCGGTGACGGTCTCCGAGGAGCCTCCCGCCGAGGAGTCCGAGGAACTCGGACCACCCGCCGGCGAGCCCCCCGAGCTGGTCGGCTGAGGCACTGGGGAATCCTCCCCACGGCGACGTTGCGCAGCCCATGAGCCCGTTCGCCGGACGCCGGATCGTTCTCGCCGTCAGCGGCGGGATCGCCGCCTACAAGGCCGTCGAGATCTGCCGGCGCCTCGTCGACTCCGGTGCCCACGTCGTGCCGGTGCTGACCGAGGCGGCTCGGCGCTTCGTGGGCGAGGTCACCTTCTCGGCTCTGGCCAGCGAGCGGACCCGCCTGTCGCTCTTCGACGACGAGGATCCGATCCCCCACGTCACCCTGGGCCGGCAGGCCGACATGATCCTGGTATGTCCCGCCACCGCCCGGGTGATCGGCTCGTACGCGGCCGGGCTGTCCGAGGATCTGCTCGGTGCCACGCTCATCGCGACCCGGGCCCCGGTCGTGGTGTGCCCGGCGATGCACACCGAGATGTGGGAGCACCCCGCCGTGCGGGACAATCTGCGCCTGCTCACCGATCGCGGCGTGACCGTCGTCGCACCGGAGGAGGGCCGCCTCGCCGGCGGCGATGTGGGCGCCGGCCGGTTGGCCGCTCCGGAGTCGATCCTGGCCGCCGCCGCCGAGGCCCTCGCCACGGGCGCTCAGGCCTCCACCCGGGACATGATCGGGCTGCGGGTGCTCGT
>JAPPKQ010000007.1 GCA_028819945.1 bacterium
CCTCGGCCTGCTCCGGATCGGTAATCAGCTGTTCGCGATCCAGCACGCCTTCCGCCCCGTGCCCGTCTTCCTGGTCGCCCATCCCGGTCTCCAGGCTGCCCAGCACGCCCAGCTCGCCCTCCACGCTCACGCCGCGCTCGTGGGCGAGCTCAACGACCTCGCGCGTCACGGCCACGTTGTAGTCATAGTCGGATGGCGTGGCCCCGTCTTCCAGGAGTGACCCATCCATCATCACGCTGGTGTAGCCCTGGTCCATCGCGCTCAGGCAGGTCTCCGGGCTGTTCCCGTGGTCCTGGTGCATGACCACCGGAGTGTTCGGGTTGAGCTCCAGGGCCGCCAGGATCAGGTGCCGCAGGTACGCCTCGTTCGCATACGACCGCGCCCCGCGGCTGGCCTGGATGATCACCGGCGAATCAGTCCGGCTCGCCGCTGACATCACGGCCTGCACCTGCTCCATGTTGTTCACGTTGAACGCCGCCACGCCGTAGTCGTTCTCGGCGGCGTGGTCCAGCAACACGCGCAGGGGAATCAGCGGCACGCCAGTAACGCTCCCGGTCCCAAATGTCCGTTCTGATCGAAAGGGGTAACGCTAAGGATACTCCTATCGAGCCGGATGTCGCACTGCCTGGGTTGCGCACGCACCCTGCTGCGCCCAACATCCCTGCATGTCTGCGCCCGTGCATTTTCGGCAAGTCGATCTGGCCTGTGGTGATCAGATGCTCCCCCGCCGCCATGTGCTGGTGGCGAACGGCATAGTAACCGCGGTGAGTCCAACGCCGATCGAAACACCCGCCGGAGCTCTCGTTGTCGATGGTCCCGGCATCCTCGCGCAGGGATTCGTCGACACCCACGTCCACGGCCGCCGTGGCCTCGACGTCATGCGTCCCGGCGATGTCGCGGCGCTGTCGCTGGAACTTCTGGCCCAGGGCGTCACCGGCTTCCTGCCCACCGTCGTGGCCGCGCCGCCAGACGACGTGCTGACGGCCCTGGCGTCGGTTCAGGGCGACCCGCGCGGCGCCCGTGTCCTCGGCGTCCATGCCGAAGGACCGTTCCTCTCGCCCGAGCAGCCCGGCATGTTCCCGTCGGACGCCTTCCGCGACTACGATCCGGCCCTCTGGCGGGAAATGCGGATGGCCGCCGCCGCCCGGATTCGCCTCATGACCGTCGCCGCCGAACGTCTCACAACCGCACACATCGACGAACTACGCGCCGCCGGCGTCACCCTTAGCCTCGGCCACACCAACGCCACGCACGAGCAGGCGTCGGCGGCCTTCGATGCCGGCGTCACCCGCGTCACCCACGCCTACAACGCCATGCCCGGCTTCCACCATCGCGCGCCCGGAGCCGTCGGCGCCCTGCTCGACCGCGGCGATATCGACGCCGAACTGATCCTGGACGGCCTCCACGTTGCCAGGGCCCCAGCTCGCCTCCTGGCCGCCACCCGAACCACCGGACGAATCGTCCTCGTCTCCGACAGCGTGCCCCCCGCCGCCTGCCCCCCCGGCGACTACCCTTGGGCCGGGCGCCGTCTCCGCGTGGCCGAAAACTCGGTCCGTTTGACCAGCGGCCGCCTTGCCGGTAGCGCCCTTACCTTGGACGCCGCCGTGCGCCGGGCGGTCGCCTGGCTCGGCGTCGCCCCGGCGGCCGCGCTTCACATGGCCTCCGAAAACCCGCGAGCCTCGATCGGGCTCGATCCGGCCGGTCTCAAAACCGGCGCCGCCGCCGATCTTGTCCTGCTCGATCCACACCTTCATCCGCGCCTGACCCTCGTCAGTGGCGTCGTGCGCTGGCGTCGAAACGGCCCGAAACATTGCGCCAACGCCGCATCTGCGGCAGATTGAGCGAAACGGCCACCCTGCCGCCGCAACAAGGACTCGCGCTCTATGATGACCCTGGGCCTCTGGGGGCGGATACGTAGCTCCACGATCAGCTGGCTCGTCATCTCGGCGTTCTTCTTCGGCCTGGATGTCGTCGACGGGTTTCCGTTCCCATCCTGGTCGCTGATCCTCATCATCGTGTTCATGATGTGGCCGCTGTACTTTGCGGTGCGCTGGATCGTCCGCGGCTTCTGACCGCAGCCAGACCCAAATGACAACAGACGACCAAGACGAGGGAATCCCCCAGCTACTCGGTCCCGGCGGCGAGCCGCTCGGCCCCATGCCGGTGCCGGCGGCCGACCCCGCGCCGCCACCGGCCGAAGCCGAAGCCCCCCAGGCGCCCGAAGCTCCCGAGAGCCCGCCGGCCCCCGAAGGTCAGCCCGCGCCCGATGCCCAGCAGGGCCCCACGTTCCGCATGTCGGCTCTGCTGGCCGTCGATCCGCGCGCCATGCCGGCCACGCTCATCACCGTGCTCAACCACGACCCATTCGAGGCCTACAAGCGCCGACTCGACGCCGTGCGTCCCCACTTCGACCAGTCCCGCGACGTCATGATCTCGGCCACCGAAGCCCAGCTGCTCCAGCAGGGTGCGCCGGAGGGCGACCACCGCACGTCAGCGACGCGCATGGTCGAGCAGAACTTCATGCGCTCCCTCTGGGACGTGTGTTTCGAAACCGTCTCGGGCGCCCACGTCTCGCTCATCTTCTCCGCGGGACTCGCCGGCCCCGAGCGGCTGGCCGGGGTGATGCTTGCCTCCAACCTGCCGGTCCCAACCGTCTGGGTGACGACCCGCGCCGTGAATGTCGGACCTCGCTTCGGTGCCTGGGCCGTTCCCGTTACGAGCGACCAGGAAATGCCGGCCACCGTGGCCCTCACGGCCGACAACTTCCAGCAACTCCGCCTCAGCTTCGCCAAGGTCCGCGTCTAGCCGCCGCGCCAACGCCCGCTTGACAGCCGCGTCGCGCTCCGGTAGAAACCGACTGACCAGTCGGTTTGGTGATTCCGTGAGCCTTCGCCTTCCCCGCCGATCCTCCACCGGCCGCAAAGACGCCACCCGCCACGCCCTGCTCGAAGCCGCCCTCAACGTCTTCGGCGAAAAGGGCTACCACGGCGCCGCCGTCGACGACATCGTCGACCGCGCCGGTCGCTCCAAGGGCGCCGCCTACTTCCACTTCCCCAGCAAAGCCGCCATCTTCCGAGCCCTCGTCCGCGAGTTGGCCAACCAATTGGTCAACTCCATCCAGCGCAAGATGGACGACGTGGACTCGCCCGCCGAACGCCTCGACGCCGCCCTCCTGGGTCTCATTGACGTCTTCGTGCGGCACCGTTCCCTCGCCCGCATCGTGCTCATCGAGGTCGCCGGCGCCGGCCGCGCCTTTAGCGACGACCTGATCTTTGTCCGCCGCCAGTTCGCCGACCTGATCGAGCGCGAACTCGACCGCGCTGTCGAAATCGGCGCCATCCCGCCCTGTGACACCCACCTCATCGCCACTGCCTGGTTCGGAGCCCTCAACGAAGTCGCCGTCCACTGGCTGCACGATCCCGACGCCGGATCGCTGCACGCCTCCTACCCCAGCCTGCGCCAGTTGCTCCTCCAGAGCGTGGGATTCAGCCCCGCCGAGGTAGATCGCGTGCCCCTCCATGCTTGAAGCCCCAGCCGCCCCCGCCATTCGCTTTCGCGACCCGGCCCTCGAACCCATCTGGGAAAAATCCCAGCGCGGCGAACGCCTTTCCGAGGACGACGGCCTCACCTGCCTCTCCACCCGGGACCTCACGGGCCTCGGTCGCATCGCCGACGCGGCCGCCCGCCGCGTCTCCGGCGACCGCGTCTACTTCACCTTCAACGTCCACGTCAATCCCACCAACATCTGTGTTCTGTCCTGCAAGTTTTGCGACTTCGCCGCCAAGGTCGGCGACGACCACGCCTACGAGTACTCCATCGACGAAATCATCGGCCAGATCCATCCCGACGTTCACGAGGTCCACATCGTCGGCGGCCACCATCCCACCATCCCGTTCGAGTGGTACGAGGACCTCCTGCGCGCCATCAAGTCCGAGCGCCCCGGTGTCCAGATCAAGGCCTTCACCGCCGCCGAGATCGACTACTTCCACAAGCGCTTCAAGATCCCCGACCGGGAAGTCCTGGAACGCCTCTTCGACGCCGGCCTCGACTCCATGCCCGGCGGCGGCGCCGAGGTCTTCTCCGAGCGCGTCCGCCGCGAGCTCTTCCGCGGCAAAGCCGGCGCCGACCGCTGGCTTGAGATCCACCACCTCGCCCACTCCATGGGCATCCACACCAACGCCACCCTGCTCTACGGCCACATCGAGACCCACCGCGAGCGCGTCCGCCACCTCATGCGCCTCCGCGAGGCCCAGGACGAATCCGGCGGCTGGCTCTGCTTCATCCCCCTCGAATACCAGCTCGGCACCACCCTCCTCGTCGACCGCCAGGCCTCCCCCATCGACGACCTCCGCACCCTCGCCACCTCCCGCCTCATGCTCGACAACTTCCCCCACATCAAGTCCTACTGGGTGATGAGCGGCGAGGAAACCGCCTCCATCGGCCTCAACTTCGGCGCCGACGACCTCGACGGCACCATCGGCACCGAGCGCATCGCCCACGCCGCCCTGGCTGCCAGCCCACTCGGCCTCGAGCGCGACCGCATGGTTCGCCTCATACGCTCCGCCGACAAAATTCCGGTCGAACGCAACGCCACCTACGACGTGCAGAAGGTGTATGACGCCTAGGCTCGGCCGCATTCCGTACCTCAACACGGAGCCCTTCTTCGCAGACGACGAAGTCCGGGCCAACGCCGTCGTCGAGGTGCCCAGCCGCATGATCGACCTCGCTCGCCTCGGCGCGGTCGACATAGCGCCGCTTCCCGTCGTCGCCGCTTTCGATCACCCCGACAGCCTCCGCCCCGTGGGCGGCCTCGGCATCGCCGCCGCCGGCGCTGCCCGCAGCGTCTTTCTGCGATCGTCGGTTCCCGTCGAGGATCTCTCGGACTCATGCATCGGCGTCATCGACGACACCGCCACCTCCGTCCGCCTCCTCAAGGTCCTCCTGCAATTTCGCTTCGATATCAGCCACGCCACCTTCGTCGCCCTCGACCAGCCTGCCGACGCCGCCCTCCTCATCGGCGACAAAGCCCTCCTGCAGAGCCGTAACCTCCACACCCACCCCTACGAACTCGACCTCGCCGCCGAATGGCACGACTGGACCGGCCTCCCCTTCGTCTTTGCCTCCTGGATGACCCGCCGCGACGTGACGCCCGACGCCTGCGACGCTGCCGTGGATTACTTCAACGCCAACCTCGATACCAATCTCTCGGACACCACCGCCATCCACCGCCGCCGCCCCGATCTCGGCCTCTCGGCCGACGCCGTCGCCACCTACCTCCGCACCTTCCGATATCGATTCGACGACTCCGCCTGGGCCGGCCTGGACCACTTCCAGGAGCTCGACGCCCGCCTCACCGCCGTGGAGCGCGTAGCGTGATGCACCACATCGTTCACAAGATCGACGCCGGCCACCGCCTCACCCCCGCCGACGCCCGCTACCTCCTTTCCGACGCCCCCCTGCTCGA
>JAPPKQ010000174.1 GCA_028819945.1 bacterium
CCCGAGCCCGTCGATCCCCGCCGCCAGCACGTCGCGGATGAGCTGGCTCTCCTCGGCGGCATCGCACGCGGAAGGCTGCAGGAAGATGACCTCGCAGCCCAATCGCTCGCACGTGGGACCGACCGCTGCCTCGGTCGGCGCGTAGTAGGGGTGCTGCACGGCCGTGACCATGCCGTAGACGGGCTTCTCGGCAGGCGCCTCGGCGGGTGGCGGCGGCTCCGGCGCCGGCTCAGGCGGCGGCTCAGGCGCTGGATCCGGCGGCGGTGGCTCAGGCGCTGGATCCGGCGGCGGCGGCGGCGCCTCGGTCGGTGCCGGGGCGGGTGGAGGCGGCTGCGCCTGCTCCGCCTCATCGTCGCCGCAGGCGGTGGCAAACAGCACCACCGCAAGTGATGCGACGAGTACACGTACAACAGAAGACCTAACGAAGGCACTCATGTGCATGTCCTCCCCCCGGAAACTGCAACTCCCCCATTAGAAGCTACGAGCAGCTTCCCGGCCGGATCCTAGACGATCCCACCAGGCGGCGGTTCTGCCGGCCTGGCGCGGGTCGGCCTGCCAATCCGGCTGTGCCGCACGCGGCTGACGGGCGCTTCCTTGAGCGGTCACAGGCCGGTGCCTAGACTCGGGCGCCGCTGGGACGGCCGCGGGTGAGGGGGTGCGCGATGGAGACCGGCGACAAGCGGATTTCCGAGCTGGTGGACCTGTCGGGCCAGTGCGCCGTCGTCACGGGCGGCTCTCAGGGGTTCGGCGCCGCCATAGCCCGCAGGATGGGCGAAGCCGGCGCGACGGTGGTGGCCGCCGCCCGCAGTCTGGGCAAGGCGCAGAACGTCGCGGCCTCGATTCCCGACGGCAGGGGCTTCGCCATCCGGGTGGACGTGACCGACCACGACTCGATCCTGAACCTCGTCGCCGAGGCGCGGGAGTTGACGGGCCGCATCGACGTGTTCATCAACAATGCCGGCGCCTTCTCCAACTACCTGCTCGACGAGATGCCGCTCGAGGAGTTCCAGCGCGTCGTCAACACCAACATCACAGGCAGTTTCCTGTGCGCGCAGGCTGCGGCTCGGGTGATGCGCGCCGACGGCGGCGGCGGGGTCATCATCAACATGGCGTCGGTGGATTCGTTCCAGCCGTCCTCCCCGGGCTTGATCCACTACATCACGTCCAAGCACGCGCTCATCGGCCTCACTCGCGCCCTGGCGATGGAACTGGCGCCGTGGGGCATCCGTGTCAACGCCATCTGCCCCGGGGCTTCGCTGACGGAGGGAGTCGTGGACTTCATCAAGGCCGTCTCCCCGCACGGCATCGACGTCGAGGCCGAGTTCGCCGGCATCGTCGACCACGTTCCCCTGCGAAGGCTGTGCAGCCCTGACGACGTGGCGATCGCCACGCTCTTCCTCGCCTCGGGGTTGTCGTCGTTCGTGACGGGCACCTCACTCACCGTTGACGGCGGGATCCTGGCCCAGCCGATGGAGGGCTACCCCGAGGACTACGGGCCCGGCGGCGACTGACCGATTCACTGCGGAGCGAGTCACATCATGCGCGAGACCAACGAGCGACTCATGGAGACGTTCTTCGAGGGCGTCAACAGCCACGACCCGGACCTCTTGGTCTCCGTCCTGGCGGAGGATTGTGAGATCAACGACGAGGGAGCCCCCTACCCCTACGACCGCGCCGGCCTCCACGAGATGCACAGCGCCTTCTACGAGCACTTCCCCGACACCCGCTTCGAGATCCTTCACCGCATCGTCGAGGAGAACGGGGCGTGCTACGTGTACCGGGCGACCGGCACGGGCCGGGGGGAATGGCCCGAGGGCAACGACATCGAGGGCGCCACCATGGACCTCGTCGAGGTCCTCGTCGCCCGGGTGGCCGACGGCGCCATCGTCGGCCTCGACTTCCACATGGACACCGAGATCCTGAAGCGGCAGGTCTGGGGAGACTGACCGGCCGCGACCGCCGGGACGCCCTCTCAGCACTCGGCGGCGGCGAGCAGGGCTCTGGCCTGGCGGGCCAGGGGTTCGTCGACCATCTGGCCCTCGAAGGAGACGGCGCCGGCGCCGGTGCGCTGGGTCTCGGTGTAGAGGGCGAGCATGCGCCGGGCCCGGTCCACCTCCTCGGGCGACGGCGTGAAGACCCGGTTCGCCCACGGCACCTGGGCGGGGTGGATGCAGAGCTTGCCCTTGTAGCCCAGAGCCCGGCCCTGGCGGGCGTCGGCGGTGAAGACCTCCTCGTCGCGCAGCCTCACGACGACCTGGTCGAGCGCCAGCACCCCGGCCAGGCGGCACGCCACCGCAACGCGGGAACGGGCGTAGTGCACCTCGGTGTTGTCCGGCGTCCGCACTCCCCCGAGGTCGACCACGTAGTCCTCGGCGCCGAAGTAGGCGGCGATCACCGGCGGGCGGAGCACCTCGGCGGCGTACTCCACCCCTGCCACGGTCTCGAGTCCCGCCATCACGCCCAGCGGACCGATGGGCGCGAGTCGCTGGGCCACGAGCTCCACGGCGGCCGCCGATTCCAGCATCGGTACGACCACGCCGGTCAACTCCGGTACCAGCGCCTCGGCCATGTCACCCTCGAACCACTCCGTGTCCACGGCGTTGACGCGCACGAAGATCGCCAGATCCGGGTGCGCCTGTCGCAGCTCGCGGGCCGCGGCGGCGGCCACCGGACGGGCCTGCGCCTTGCCACCGGGGGCCACGGCGTCCTCGAGGTCGATGACAACGCCGTCGGGACCGCTGCGCGGCAGCTTCGGCAGCAGATCGGGCCGGCTCGCCGGGGCGTACAGGGCGCTGCGCAGCCGCAGCCGGGAACCGCTCACGACGCCACCTCGGGGCGGTCGCGGAACTGCTCCAGCGCCTCGGGATTGGCGATGGCCTCGGTGTTGCTCACCGGCCGCCCGCACACCACGTCGCGCACGGCCAACTCGGTGAGCTTGCCGCTGCGGGTGCGGGGGATGTCGTCGACCGCCACGACGCGGGCGGGGACGTGGCGCGGTGAGGCACCGCGGCGGATGCGGTCGCGGATCCGCCCGGTCAGTTCCTCGGTCAGGGCGCCCCCCGAATCGGCACTCAGGCGCACGAACAGCACGATACGGGTGTCGCCCCGGTACGGCTGACCGATGACGATGGCCTCGAGCACCTCGGGGACGGCCTCCAGGCAGCGGTAGATCTCGGCGGTGCCGATGCGCACGCCCCCCGGGTTGAGGGTGGCGTCGGAGCGTCCGGCGATGACCATCCCGCCGTTGGCCGTCCAGCGGGCGTAGTCGCCCTGGTGCCAGATTCCGGGGAATCTCTCGTAGTACGCCCTGCGGTAGCGGGGGCCGGCCGCGACGCCGAGAGCAGGATCCGCGAGTTCGCCGCTCTCGCCGTCGTCTCGATCGTTCCAGAACCCCAGCGGCATCGAGGGGAAGGAGTTGGTGCACACCAACTCGCCCTGGGTGCCCGGCGGGCACGGGCGACCGTCGTCGTCGAACACGTCGATGTCCAGACCCAGGGCAGGACGCTGGATCTCCCCGGTGTGGACCGGCGCGGTCGGGTCGCCGTTCACCAGGCACCCGCACAGGTCGGTGCCACCGGAGATGGACGCCAGGTGCAGGTCGGACTTCACTTCGCTGTACACGTACTCGAAGCCCTCCGGCGAGAGCGGCGAGCCGGTGGAGGTGATGGTGCGCAGCGTGTCCAGCCGGTGCGTTCGCCGTGGAGACAGACCCCGCTTGGACGTCGCCTCGATGAAGCCTGCGGCGGTGCCGAAGAGCGTGATCCCCTCGGCGTCGGTGAGGTCGAACAGCCGCCCCGGGTCGGGGGCGCCGTCGTAGAGCACCAGCGTGGCCTCGCTGGCCAGCGCCGACATGAGCCAGTTCCACATCATCCAGCCGGCGGTCGTGAAGTAGAACACGCGGTCGCCGAGGCGGACGTCGCAGTTCAGGCGGTGCTCGACGAGGTGCTTGAGGAGCACGCCACCCGCCCGGTGGACGATGGACTTGGGCACACCGGTGGTGCCGGAGGAGTAGAGCACGTACAGCGGGTGGTCGAAGGGCAGCGGCGCGAAGAGCGGCGGCGCACCGCCGGCTGCCGTGGACCCGGCGGCCAGGAAGTCCTCCCACAGCACGGCGCCGGGCACGCCGCCGAGGTCAGGGGCGGGATCGAGGAACGGGATGACGACGAGGTGCTCCAGGCTGGGCAGTCGCGAGGCCACGTCGGCGAGACGCTCGAGGCAGTCGAAGTCCTTGCCCCCGTAGCGGTAGCCGTCGACCGCCACCAGCACGCGGGGGCGGATCTGCCCGAACCGGTCGACCACGCCATCGGCGCCGAAATCGGGCGAGCAGGAGGAGAACACGCCGCCGAGTGCGGCCGTGGCGAGCATCAGCTCGCAGGTCTCGGGGGTGTTGGGCAGCCAGGCCGGCCCCCCGTCGCCGGGTCTGATGCCCGCGCCCCCCCCGCGCGTTGCGGCGCTCCTCCTCCCGTCGGGCTGCAACCGCGCCCAACTCAGCTCGCGCCGCGCGCCTGCCTCGCCGTTGAAGATGATGGCGGGCGCGTCGTCGTGGCGCCGCAGCAGGTTGGCGGCGAAGTTCAGCCGGGCGTCCGGGAAGAACCGGCCGTCGTAGATCTCCGCCCCCGGCTCGAAGACGCGCTCGCCGCGGGTCTCGGCGATCACCTCGCAGAAGTCCCAGGCGGCCGACCAGAACGCCTCGGGGTCGGCAACGGAGAATGCGTGGAGTTCGGTGTAGTCGCCGAACGGTCCGTGACCTGCCTGTTCGAGCGCCGCGCAGAACGCCCGGAGGTTGGTCTCCTCCGGCGCCACCGGCGACCACAGCGGTACGTCGCGCGCGCCGCCGGCGGCGTTCTGCGGAGATCCGGATCCCATGACGGGCGCGAGCTTTGCACACGGCGTCGCACCGGCAGAACACGGACGCAACGTGCCGACGAGCCCGCAGGAGGGATGACCGGGAGCGCCCGCGCGGAGCGAGCCCGCAGGGCCTCGAACCGCCGGCCCGCTCGCGAGCGGTGCGGTCGTCGGCTGTACGCTCACTTTCGTCCGGACCTGCCGTCGCCGGCGCGCAGAGAGGAGCCGACGTGACCGACCCGCTTGTGCATCTCCTCCCGCCGTCGCAACACGCCGGACGACGGCTGCGCCGCAAACGTGCCTCGACCCTCTTGGCCGCTCTCCTCGCCGCCGGCGCGCTGCTGCTCGCCGCATGCGGCCAGACCGACGCGGAGCCCGCAGTCGCGCCGGAGCCCGCTCCTGCGCGCGCACCCGAGCCCCCACCGCCGGCGCCCGAACCCCCACCGCCCGGGCCCGCCTCCGAACCGCCGCCACCCGCACCCGAACCGCCACCGCCTGTCTCCGAGCCCCCGGCGCCGCCCCCCCCGCCCCCCCCCCCCCCCCCCCCCCCCGGGCCCCCCCCCCCCCCCCCCCCCCCCCCC